>NZ_JDTH01000011.1 GCF_000710615.1 Haladaptatus cibarius D43
CGAACGCCTCTTGGGTCGGTGCGTAGACCGTTAATACGCCGTGCGTGAGGTCATTATATTCGAGTGGAATACTCAACACCGATAGATAGTCGCGAGAGATGGCGTCCTTACTCCACTGTTCGTCGCGGAGACTGGCTGCGACGTTGGGTATCATCGTCACATCGCCAGTGGCCGCGGTTTGTCCAGCAGGCTCTGTATTAGATCTAGCGACGGAGAATGTTTGACTATCTAGATATCCCTGTTCGGTTCCTGCCCAAGCACGTGGTTCGACGGTGTCTGTCGTCGGATCGACTGTCCCGATCCAGGCGAATCGAAACCGATCATCAGTGGTCAAGAGCTCACAAACTGTATAGTCAATTTCCTCTCCCGTTTCTGCTTGGACGACGGCTTGATCGATTTCTCGAATTGTCTCGTTGATTCGATTCAGGGCGGTTAGTTGCTCGTTTTGTTGTTGCAGTGTCCGATCTTGTTCCCGGAGTCGTGATTCTCGCATGATGCGGTCAAGGGCTGCCTCAGCGGTAGCCGCAAGCAAGTCGGCCAGTTCTCGAGTCACGTCGTCGAAGACCCCGACTTCGTTTGAGCCCGCGATGAACACACCATGATTGCCGAGTGGAATGTAGATTGCACTTCGGAGGTCAGTTGCCCGGTTTTCGAGCCGATCTGCCTCGTGCACGTCATCAAAAAACAGTACCTTGTCCTCGACGAAACTGTAACTGGGAAGGGTTTTACCGTCAGCGTGCACAGTCGGGAGGGGTCCGTTCAGCATTTTCATTGTGCCTGAGTGTGCTGCAGGTCGGAGATTGTTGGCATCCGCATCGAAGAGATAGACCGCACTTGCATCCAAATTAAGGACGCCGGGTGTATCATCAACAATGTGTTGTCCAATTTCCTGTTGGGTTTCCGCGTAGAGGTAATCTCGGGCCGTTTCGTGGAGGGTTGCAAGTGCCTCTTCGCGTTGCTTGCGTTTCGTGATATCCCGACAACTGAACAGAAGTGTACCATCCTGAATCGAAACTTCCCGAATGTTAACTAAGAGCGTGTGCTCACGACCAGCCTTGTCGGTTGCAGTGCATTCGATGTTCTTGAGAACGCCGTTTTCTGCGAGTTCGTCACGGTCAAAGAGGTCTTTACCGAGGAGGTCATCGATGGTTCCACGCTCACGAATCTCCTCGGCTGTGTAACCGAAAATGAAGTGCACATTCGGACAGACGTAGGTGTACTCTCCACTTTCGTCCGTGATGAGGACGGTATCAGTCATATTGTTGAGCGTGACGCGATGAAGTTCTTCGGATTGCCGGAGATTCCGCTCGAGATCAACCCGTTCAGTGATGTCAACGCCCTCAATAACGATTGAGACAAGTTCCCCGCGTTCGTCCTCAACCGGACGCACGGAGAGATCAATAACGCGCGGATTCTCGATGTGGGGTGGCTGTGGGACAACGACGTTACCGAACACACCGTCGAGTGCATTCTCCACAATTTGGTGTATTTCCGCCTCCGTTGTATCGGACTGTGACCACCACGGAAGGGTCCAGAATGACTCACCGATGATTGTATCGACGTCTTCGTCAATCATCTCTCGTGCCGTTTGGTTCACGCGGACAAGCGCGCCATCCGGATCAAGTACCCACGTTGCTGTCCGTGAATCGTTGAAGATTGCATCGAACTGTCTGGCACGATCTCGCTGCGTAGCCGTTCGTTGTATCGATCGGACTGCCTGTTCAGTTCGATCCAACAGGTCTTTTTCTAGTTGCTCAGTTGACTCTGTCACTGCGACGTAATCCGTAACTCCCGCTCGGATTGCCTCACTGGCAATGGCTTCACTACCGGAATCAGTGCCAATAATCACAGGAAAAGTAGTAGTTTCGTTGCGAATCTCTTGAAGCAGTTCGAGTCCGGTTGTCTCGTCGAGTGTATATTCGCTGATGAGACAATCCATTTTTCGATTTCGGAATCTGATAAGAGCTTCTGCTTTGGTTTGAACTCTCTGCACAGTTGCGTCAGTCCGTGTTTCGAGCGTCGCTGCGAATTGCGTAATCCACTCACTTGTCCCGACGAGCAAAACGGTCGACGAATCAAGGATGGTAGGGAGAGTCGCCATTATTCGATACCCGAGAACCAGCAGAAATACGGCCTGATGCCATATCGGAGTCGTTTCCAGCTCTGGTGCTGTACAGTATTGAAATCAATGCTCATTGCTAGTTAATCATCAAACCTGCGAAGGATAAAGCTGTTTGCTATATAACCCCCAGAGACAATAAGAGCGGTACATTATATAGAAACAATACGGGAATCTCCACAGTCGAACGTACATTCCTGATTGCGGCGTACTACCAACTACTCTTTCAATAAATGACAATTCGAACCAAAAACACAAAGAAAGATGACACCACCACCAAAGAATCGGAACAGAGTAGCCAATCGACGTGGGGACTCGTCGCTGGTGCAAGTCTCATCTCGACAGGGCTGGCCGCCTATGAAATCGTTCCAGCAAGTGTTACCCCGCTCATTCGTGACTCACTGAATATTGGCCCGACAATCGCAGGGTTTCTTGTCGGGATTATGTTCGGCACTGCGGTAATCGCAAGCCTTCCCGTCGGTGCTATCCTTGATCGGACGAACACCAGGAAAGCAATGGCATTTGCTGTCATTATATTATTCATTGCTGGGGTATGGGGGTGGATGGCTGGGCGGAGCGGTGACTATCGAGCGGTCATCGCCTCACGAGCTGTTGGCGGCGTTGCGTACGTCGTCGTTTGGAATGCAGGAATCGATATCGTTAGTCGGTCCGTTGAGGAATCCCGGCGAGCGACCGCTGTTGGCGTGTTCACTGCTAGCGGGCCGATCGGATTCGCACTCGGACAGGGGGCAGGTCCACTCATCGCGGCGTGGTTCGGCTGGCCAGCGATTTTCCTCGCCTTCAATGGTATTGCCCTCGTTGGGTTAGTCCTATTTTGGCCGACAAGCCGTGGCCTCGGACACAGCAGCGGTGACGCGCCGTCACTGGCTGAGTTCGGTGACGTTCTTCGAAACAAAAATGTCTGGCTCGTCGGTGGACTCGGCTTTATCGGGTATTCATTGTATTTATTTGTCAATAGTTGGGGCTCTTCGTATCTGACCGAAGAGGTTGGACTGTCGTTAGCGCTTAGCGGATTGCTCGTTGCGGTGTTCCCAGCGGTTGGTATCCTTGCTAGAATGAGTAGCGGAGCGCTCTCTGATCGGCTGTTCGGCGGTCAACGACAACCGATCGTGCTCGGATCTTTCTTCATTACGGCACCACTCGTCGTCGGATTTACGCACCTTCAGTCACTTGCTGTCCTCGTTGCGATGTTGCTTATTGCAGGCTTCGCGATTCAGCTCACGCTTGGTCTGTCGTTCACGTACGTCCGGGAACTGGTTAATCCACGGGTCGCCGCAACAGCAGTGGCATTCCAGACAAGTGTCGGGCTCGCTGGTGCCTTCATCGCCCCAATCGCCGGTGGTGCCGTTGTCGACATCGCTGGTTTCGATACCGCGTTCCTCGTGGCAGGGGGTCTCGCAGCTCTTGGTGTCGCGTTAGCGTGGTGCGCCCCGGAACCAGCTTAACTCCGGTACAGCGGATTGAACCTAACCCAATAATAATTTCGTCCGGACAAGCACGCCAGCGAACACATGAACTGTATATTCGATGTATTTGATGGAGGTGCGAATGGCATTCGTATTGATAGTGTCTCCAGTGCACAGCTGGTGACGAATCTCAAGATTGATTGGTTGATGTGAGTGAACATGAGGGATTTAATACTCGTCGACTATGCATTCTCATCCGCGACTTTTTCGGGGGTGAGCACGAGTGAGGAGCATGCTTGCCGGTCTAGTTAATGCGGTATACCTCAGGAACAAATTAGGTTGCTCGCTACACCTTTTGGATTGTTCAGCTCGGCTCAAGTCGATGATCCGCACACAGTTGTCGTTCGACAATTATTGTCCTACGACAACCGAATTTTCATTCTGGTTCTCCTCCGAGAGTAATACAGTGATCGACGCCAACCACGTCTCCGAAGCGCTCTCCCAGTGGTGAACAACCCTCGAAAGTGGCTGGCAGGCAGTTCTGTTGGGCTTGCTCGCACTCATCGTCGTCTCTCTTGGTGTTCCGATCCCCTAGTGATCGAATGAAGCGAACACTCTTCCCCGAACTCGCGTTCCTCCTCATGATTGGACTCGCCGGACGGCTCGTCGCCTCCATCATCCCAGTGAACCACCTCATCGTCACGATCGGTCTGGGGCTCGTCATCGGGAATCTGTACGGGATTCCGGACTGGGTGCGGACCGCCGTCGGTACGCATAAGCTCTGGCTCGAGGTTGACATCGTCGTCATGGGTGCGAGTGTGGCGCTTGACCGTGTTATCGCGGCCGGTTCGACGATTCTCCTGCTCGTCGCCGCTACCGTTGCGACGACGATCATCACCGTTGAGGTTCTAGCACGGATCGTTTTCGCCATTCAGGAGGAAACCGGGTCGCTCCTCGCCGCCGGATCGGGTGTCTGTGGCGTGTCGGCTGTCGTCGCAATTGCCGAGAGCATCGCCGCTGACAATAGCCGTATCGCGTATGCCGCTGCGACCGTTCTCCTCTTCGACGCGACGCCCCTCTTCGTTTATCCCCTCGTCGGCCATACTCTCGGACTTTCTGATACTGTCTTCGGCATCTGGGCCGGCCCTACGATGTTCAGCACCGGCCCTGTCACTGCCGCTGGCTTTCCGTTCTCAAACACCGCTGGCCAGTGGGCGTTGCTCGTGAAACTCACCCGAAACGCGCTCATTGGACTCGTCGCTATCGCTTACGCCCTCTACTACGCCCGGAAAATGGACGATACCAAAGACAATCACAGCGGACGATGGGACTGCTGAAAGCGCTGTCAGCTGGCGATTCCTCTGGGAGACGTTCCCGATCGCCTTTCTCTCCGTAATGATCGTCGTGGCCGCTCGAAATTCCTCAAAAGCAGTCTTATCACTGGAGGCCAACACTCGGACAGTATGCTGTCGAATTGTTGTTCGAATTTGAAATGTTTAGAACACTAGTGACGGTGAACTGCTCTTGGTACCGCTAACGCGATATGAGTGCGAATTTGTGGGAGATTATCCAAACAATCACACTCACCGGACGTCTATTCTTCCCTGTTTAATTGGTTTAATACGTCGTCTCGGACTTCATCTGCGGAATCGTATGCTTTCTTGTCGGCTGAGCTCAGCACTTTTTCGATGGATTGTGTGCCATCCACTGATTCAACTTCGTGACCGCCGTAGGTGGAAATCAATTCATTGCTTGTCACTGGATAGTCTAATTCTTCGAGGCGCTCATCAAAATCGCCAAGTTCACCGCCTTCTGCTCGCTCCTCAATCGGGGATCGATCATCACTCATACGACTATGTTAGAGTCGCGAACCGGAATAAGATGGTGGCTGATTCATCGGATAAGTGGCAGCGAAAATTAAGAAAATATAAGAGAGCGTGACATGGTGCAATGAGCGTGAATTACTTTTTATCTGGGTCGTTGGCTCCCTGCCCGAGGATAAGTGCGTTTTCGACGAGACTGCCATGCCCGCGCCGTAAGCGTTCGGAAACCGCTTGATGTGAGACCCCTAATTCGTCAGCGAGATCGTTGGCTGTTGCGTTGCGAGGGACGTTATAATAACCAGCTTCGTAGGCAAGCGTTAGTGTGTCTTGTTGCTCATCAGTGAGTCCAAACCGTCCTTGCCGACTCTCCTCTAACTGATAAATGTTCAGAATATCGAGTGTCAAACCATTTTTATCGCAATAGTCGTAGGTTCGTGACAGTCCGTCTTGATCCGAAAAGATGATGCGAAGGTGCCACTCGCGACCATCACCCATCGCGGCAAGAACTGTCCCCTCTTCTCGTACGATAATTTGAATCAACGTTTCGATTTGGTCGATCCATTCCATTTGATAGAGCCATTCGTCCCCCACGTCTGCGAGGAGTTCGATGGTTTCGACACTCGGATCCTCTTTGAGAATAGTTTCAACTTCATTGCGTGTGTTTTCGTCACTCCGTACCCAGACAAACGGCATGAGACGGTCATCACCATGAGCAACAACCCGCTCAATTTCGCAGGCGAGTCCACCGAGTTCCGAGAACGACTGGCTGAGTGCGAATTCTACTGCAGGAATCTCGACTTCAGCAACAGTAGCAACCATACTCGCTCAAATCATTCACACCACAATAGATTCGTCGATACAGCGGAGATTCAACGAATACACAGCCAAATCAGTGTCCATACTACATGTGTTCCACCCAGTGGTCTGATTGCGTTTAGAACAGAATTCGAAGTTGGATTACTTGAGACCAACAAAACCGAGATATTACGAGTCGCTCTTGGATCTGCCTTTCAGGGTTGGTTTACAGAATCTTATCTCCACTTGTGGTTACATTCAACTTCTCGATCGTCGTCGAGTTAACGGAATTACTTGCGACAAGCGTCACGTTCTGATGGGCCGGAAGTGAAAGGATGACCGTTGTCTGGCCGGAGTCCACACTCGTCGTCTGGAATGTTCGTCCATTTTCTTTAATGACAGTAATCGTTGTCACATTTTTCGCCTCGTCACTAGGTCGCAACGTAGCCTCTGTTCGGACGCCTGAACCACTCCATGGCTCGGTTGCCGAGACTTGTTTGAACACGGTTGAATCGCTTGTATCTGCTGTAACAACCGGATCAACTGTAACACAACCACTGAGTGAGAGAGTGAATACCAATATCGTGGCCACACAAATGCGCGTGTAGGAACTCCCGGACATACAATATCCTCATAGCGAATACGAAAAAGAATTCGCCTTGCGAACGCGGTTGAGCAGTGTAATCAATAAAGAAAGTATTTCACCGAAATTTATTAATGGACGATATTTACGTTTTATTGCATTCTAGTATGGCACAATCGTGTGAATACTGGAGGTGCAAGGCCATCGACTAAATGAATGCGAATTTTGTACTTCGTATGGTCACTAGTAGACCGCCGAAATGGGAGTACAAGACGCTCGAACCGCCAAAAGGGCTAACCAAACGAGAAACGATTGACCCGACAGCAGAACTCAACAGACTTGGGGACGAGGGATGGGAACTCACCGACACGCTCGATTACGATAAAGGAGGGACGAAACTCCTCCTATTTAAGCGCCCAGTGTACGATGACTGAAACTGATCTCTCGACGCCGAATACGCTTCGTGAACGCACAGACGTGAACAAGTATCTGTTCTGGATGCTTCTCAGTGCCAACCGATGGTTCATCGTCGGCGGACTAGCAGCCGTGGTCTTCATCGCATTCGTGAGCTTCGGCATTCTCAAACCGGTTTCGTTACAAGCAACCATGGAGACGAGCGACATGGTTGAGACAGTATTCTCGGGACTGGTCGGTGCAATCATCACCAGTACTACGCTTGTCGTCTCAATCAATCAGTTGGTGCTCTCCCAAGAGATTGGGTCGCTCGGCACACAACGAAGCCGAATGGACGTGACGATGGACTTCTACCAGAATACGGACGAACTACTCGGAACGACCAAGCCTGCTGATCCGGCAGCGTTACTCTACGCACTCATTGAGACGAGTGCGCAACGAGCACACACACTTCGAGAAACTATCTCCGAGAACGAAAATACAGATCTTCGTGCGAACATATTCGCGTACGTCGAAGATCTTGAAGAGAACGCTGAGACAGCAAAAGAAGAACTCGACGGCGCCGATTTCGGTTCGTTCACTGTTGTTTCACCAGCGTTGGACTTCAATTACGCGCGAAAGATGCACGACATTCGGCGTCTCGGTCAACAGTATCGGGAGGATCTCAATCAAGAAGAATACGGAGCGGTCAGAGAGATGCTAGAAGCCGTCACGATGTTCGGTCCCGTTCGGGAGTACATCAAAGTATTGTACCTCCAGTGGGCACTCGTAAAACTATCACGAGCAATTCTGTATGCGTCGATTCCGGCGCTCATCATCGCGGGCGGCATCGTTGTCTTCGTTGATCCGACAACGTTTCCAGGAACGTTCTTAGGAGTTAACAACATCCTCTGGGTCGTCAGCGCTGGCTTCACAATCGCTATTTCACCGTTCTTGGTGTTTATCGCCTACGTTCTTCGACTCGCGACGCTCGCAAAACAGACACTCACGGTCGGCCCGCTCGTACTCAGTTAAACGACTGGAGTTCACCCGAACTCCCATACCGGGGGTAGAATCGAATTCGACGACTGACGGATCGATTCGCAATCGACTACCGTTGTGAATCCCGGAGAATCAGCGGTTCGATCGCGAGGGTTCGCTTTGCGATAGTGACGATACGTAATACGTACGACGTGAACAGTAAGAACGGAAGCAATGTCACTGTGAATGCAGCACCAATCACTACGGTCATGTGTGCAATCCCAAACGTCGTACCGGGGAGTGTGCTCCCTTCGACAGTCATAAGCATGACGCCCGCCACAACCAGTGCCGGAATTGCAGCGTAGAGAATCATCTGAGAGAGACTCACCAGTGCCCACTCGAAGTACAGCGTTTTCACGTGTTCCCTCGCTGGGCCAAACAGCGAGAGTGCTGTTTTCAGTTCGTTGAGGCGGGTGTTTTCCGGTTCACCAAGATCCTCTTCGTGTTCGTGTGCGAGGCGTTCGACTTGGTAGATCTTCCAGCCGTAGTTGTAGTTGAGGGCAGCAAAGAGGACGTCGAAGCTACCGAATTTTGCACCTTCAAGTTGCTCCCGAACCGTCTCGGAGTTTCCGATGACGCTCTCGGTGAACTCGTTGACCTCCCACTGCAGTTGATCGCTATCGATGTCGCTCAAGCCGTCGCGCACTGCGTTCGCCCGTTGTTCGGCCACGTCGACGAGTTCCCGGAGAAACGCGGATGGATCAGCCGGACTCGGCGCACCAATCAGTTCCTCGGCGTAATCGCGGAAGTCCATCGAGTTCTCCATTCGCTCCCGTTGTTCACCGAGCGGTCCATTCTCTTGGGAGAGCACTAACTGCCCGATCGTTACAACGAGCGTGACACCAGTGATGATCGCGCCGAGCATCGCGGAGAACATCGTCTCGATCGAGTCCCCCGACCGGAGTTGCGGAACCAGTGCTGGCGGCAGAATCGTCACAGCGACGACGAACAGTACAAACACTGCGAGTGCTAACACAGCAGTGACGGACAACCGATTTGCGGCGAGCAGCAGCCAGATTTTCAATCGGCTTTCGTTCGCCCGTTCACGCATCGTGTTCGCCGTACTGACGTCAATATCCGTATCGACGTTCGGTCCCGGACTGTCGGCTTCGGTGCTCATGGGAGCTCTCCTCTGTTGGCGTCGTCGGCTTCATCCATTTCGTTGCCATTGTCGGTACTTGAGCCGACGAGACGCTCGAAGACTAGATACTTAGTTCCACCACCGGTGTAGTCGATTGTATTGACTAGCCGCCATCCTTCTACGGCGAGTTCGTTCAGCTCTGTTTTCGGGTCTTCGGACTCTTTTTTCGTTTCTCCACGCGGTACTCTAAGCGTCTCGTACTCCCAGCGGTCGATCTCTGTCTCACTCATCAACAACCTCTTCGCTTTGTCAATGAATAATAGTGTTCCTTATTGGCGCCGCGCGTGTTGCGCTCAATCGAAACTGTTGTCACACCGCTATTTGTTTTCGAATGGACATCCAGGCGTACCTCGCCGGAAAGCACAAACTCGGCAATTGGGTGAGCTACGTGCGCACTTCTGATGACAAACGCGAGGTACTCGTCGGTTCGGATCCGCCCGGTGACACGGACGGCATGGTGCTCTCGTAGGAGAACGTCTTCGAGATGGATTACGATACTCGAGGTGACGCTTTAATCGACATCGAATCCAAAGTGGTGACAACCCTTATGAACGCTCACAGTGACCAATAAACATGGATGATGTTTTCGTCGGACAGCTCATGTCTACCGACCTCCATACCGTTTCACCGGAAACGCTCGTCGAAGAGGCAGCACAGAATATGCTCATCAACAATATCGGCTCGGTCGTCGTCGTCAGGAGCGATAACCAACTCGCAGGGATACTGACCACCACCGATTTCGTCAGTGTCGTTGCCGAACGACAACCGAAGGACGAGACGCCTGTCAAAACCTACATGACGACCGATGTGATTACCGCGACGGCACAGGATTCCGTTCGTGACGTCGCAGACGCCATGGTTGAACACGGATTCCATCACATGCCAGTTGTGGACGAGACGGAGGGAGTTATCGGGATGATCTCGACGACGGATCTCGCAGCATACCTGTCACACGTCCAGACACCGAGTCCGTCATAAGCGATCTACAAGACGTTCGTAAGAGCAGGGTTTGGTTTATCTGTCATTTATCCGAATTCCATAGACACTGTGGTGCTTTTCGAGATACCAAAGGCAGTCAGATACTTAGAAATCTCCATCACAAAGCAAGTTCAATACTATCTATTAATTTTCCTCTCTAACACTGTTTGGTAACCGTATATGATTCCGCACACGATTTGGTCAAAAGTCGGGGGCGTCGGCAAAACCACGCTTTCGGTTAACCTCGCGGCGGCACACGCGAAACGAGGACAACAAGTCCTTGGTATCGATATGGATCCGCAGGAAGGTGGCCTCACTCACAACTTCGGCGCTGGAGAGAATCGGGCGGATGCAAACGTGAATAATCTCGTCCGGCACATGGTCGAACAGAACCTCACGCGCTCGCTGCCGAGATGGAACTCGACGGAAATCGTTAACTGCGGATGGTAGACCGGAGTAGCGTCAGGAGCAGAGTTGATATGCCAATAGAGACAGATGTTGCAGTCAAGTCCGACCGTCGAACAACGCGTCCTCGAATTAGTCGCAATGCTCTCTCGCTGTGACAGCCATCTCTGTCCTCCGAACCGCGTCTCTTCCTCGCGATGATAAACCGGTCTCAATCGTCAAGGGAGTTGAACAGAGGTACCCGATCCTCCGTCGATTCGATGTCACGGAGATGTCACCCCGACACCCGAGGATCAATGACAGCAACTCAAAGACCAGCATATCTCCGGAGAGATCAGTGACGCTAAATTTGAGCGGGAGATGGAGCAACCGATGAACGATGCTACATCGAGGAGAAGTCACAGTTCGGAACCGAAACGACAATCGAATCGATGACTAAAGACTCTGTAGTGGCCGGTTCTGGTGCTCTCTGGTGGATATTTATCCGGTCTGGCAGACACTTATTTCACTGGATAAACTGGTCGGTTTTTCGACAATTGGTTGCTGTCGAGACAGCCAACCGTGTTATTCGCCCGCCGATGCCGGTTCGCCATCTTCCATCCGCCATTCGAGTTCAACTTCGAACTCGGCCTCGTCGTCGGTAACCTCGTACTCGACTTCCAGTTCGAAGTGCTCTGGAACCGCGACCGTGAAACCGTGGTCTCCTTCGATGTCGATTGTCCCGTTCTCCACACCATCGGCGATTTCACGGAGAATTCCCGCACCGTCTGCCCGACTCATCACTTGCTCACCTTCACGTTCCGTCTCATCATCTGCCGATTCCGCTTCGGTCTTGGCTTCTTCGTCGTCGTTTCCCATACCGAACCTACAACGGCTGTCGATAAAATATCTCGGGCTTCATATCCGCACAGTTTGATCGGTGGCAACCCAGGTTGGATCGGTGAGTTCGAGTGCGATTCGGTATACTCGCTCGTCAGCGATCAGTTCGATAATATCGTCTCGATAGCAGCGCGAAGCGAAGACACAAAAGACACGGGACGGTCGTAATCACTCTCAAAGGACTGTACCGCAAGAGCTTTGCACAGCGAATCAACAGCGTTGACCAGTTACAACCACAAACAATCGAACATCTCTGTCAAGGAGGCGAAAAAGAGCCGACACAAGCAGTACTTGGGGACCACCTGCAGAGAGGCACAGTTTCATCAGTTCCAGGGCCAGCGAATGACGTAGAGATTGTTGGGTCTCTTTGCTCGGGTGAATTAGTCGAACGCCCGCAGCCAAAATTACTAGTATCTAATTGTATAAGGAGGGTGGAAAGTGTCTGACTAATCGAACCCTCTACACTTATCACGCCGTTCCGGAATATGGATGACAGAATGATGAGGTTGAAAATATTGAACTTCCATCCGGGCAAACGACGATTCGAGTTGATTTCTAGTTTACCATTTTCAACATGAAGCCCGTGTTCCGCCTCCGTCCCGCACCACACTGGCCCGTCGATGAGGGCACCGACGCTGAAGTTGTGAACCGCCCTCGCCGTTGCGACGAGGTGTTTCGTTTGCCCGTCGTAGACGAATCCATCTCGTTCATCGAGTTGGGCGATGTAGCCGCCGTATCGGGTGTCGATACAGTCGGGGTAGTAGAAGGTCAACACGCGGTGCATCTGCTGTTTGAGTACCCACGGATTGCGATAGTTCGATGATGTCAAATTCTCTAGTTCATGTCGTGAACGCGGTGTTTTGGATGGTCGTTTCGGCCTGTCGAGCAAAATTTTGTCCGTCGGCACACGCTTCCGCTCGCGCCGACGGACTGCAACGAGCACCCCGACTTTTCGAACTCATGACTTCCTGAACGCAAGAAGTATCTGCATATACTGGCCAACTGGCAAAGTAGGGTGACGTGTGAACCTCACGCTTGTGGATGAAAAAGCCAACTCCACCGTCGGGAAACCGGGTGAGGGCGGGTAGACGATGTTTCAGTTTTCTCGCTTCACGGAATCGTATCAACACCAGTACCACACTGATTGGTACTGTTCGTCTCGGTTCTCGGCCTCTGGCTCGTTATCGGTGGGGGGAGTCACAATAGGTGACCGTCTACTCGAACGGCTGTAAGTAGCAACATATCCAGAAAAATCGGTGATTTGGCGGAAGACCGGTTCAGATACCCGGAATTCCGAGCGCACTGGAGGCGACGATGTCCACCAGCGCGAGAACGTACAGCACGATTGCGGCGGCGAACCACGCAACCAGACCGATAATGGCTGCCGTCCCCCATCCCCCGGGATATCGCCAGTTGATGACGCCGACCCACACGACGAGCGCCAGAAGCGCACCGAGGATGGGTATCCATCCGACGAAGAAGCTGATGATTCCCCACACTATCGACCCGATGAGTGCGGTAACGATAGCGCGAGAGAAGTTCCCCGAACGGTCGGTCGCCACTCGCGCCCCGACGTAGATGCCGAATCCACCGACGAGTAAGCTAACGGCGAAGATGATAATCGTATCGACAATGCCCATGCTATCTGCCTCCCCCGATTGGTGGCCATGCGCTCGTACTGCTGTGCCTTTCGTATCGTTTCACTGTATTCCCCCAGTCGAGAGAACGCCATTGATGAAAATGTGTCTGTCGGGCATTTTGTTCTCGACTGGGATATTCTAACAGAACTAGAGGAGTTCGTCGCGCATGCAGTCAAACGTGGTCACGCTCGTGTTCGGTTCGGAGCGCGTCGAGTTCGTCGTCTCGGTCGTAGAACATTCGTACGATAATGATTACTACGACAATGAGTTAGCTATCCACTGACCACTGTTCTCTCAAACTTGACTGCCGCTTCTGGTGAGCCGAGAGCGATAGTTCGTTAGATATCTATCCGTCAGAATACCGTTTAGCAGCAGTACTTCTCATACGGCTTCAATGGAAAGTGAAAATCGCGCTTTGGTCGCTCGTTCTTCGACTACGAATGAGAAGCAGAAGTGAACGGTGTGTTCCGTTTCTAGCTGTCTACCTCATGACCGTAGTCCGACTGTCCACTGGTCGGATAACGGTATCTCTCAACAGCGGCCCAAAGGACAATTGAGGGGTCGAAAATTTCATATTTTTGTCACTTACTTCGTCAAGTCAACAAAACACCTTTACAAAACCCACACTAATGGGTTGCAACGAGAGCCGAACGCTCAATACAGCACTATGCAAGGACAAAATCAACAGCAGGCATACGATCGTGGTACGTCAATTTTCTCCCCGGACGGCAGACTCTACCAAGTTGAATACGCTCGCGAAGCGGTCAAACGGGGTAGTGCTTGTGTCGGCATTCGAACGACTGATGGTGTGGTGCTCGCAGCCGAAATCAACACCCGATCAGCGCTGATGGAATCATCGTCGGTCGAAAAGCTCCATAAGACGGACGAGCATATTGGGCTTGCATCTGCCGGCCATGCTGCTGACGCTCGTCAACTAGTCGACAAAGCACGTCAGCATGCACAAGTTGAACAATGGCGTTATGATCAACCAATTAGTGTCGATACGCTCACCACCGCAGTCTGCGATGATATTCAAGAATATACCCAAAAAGGCGGCACACGGCCATTTGGGGTCGGACTTCTTGTTGGTGGAATCGACGAAGGTGAACCACGACTCTTCGAAGTAACTCCGGCAGGAACAGCGTCCGAATGGAGGGCCACTGCAATTGGTGCGAAGAGCGATGACCTGCAATCCGCTCTCGAAGAGCAGTATAGGGCCAATCTATCGCTTGATGATGGCATTCACGCAGTTCTTCGGGCTATTGAAAGCGTGAAAGACGACGAGTTCTCAGCAACGGATGTCAGTGTTGCAACCATCGACACGGATTCAACCCAGTACGAGATGGTAAATGAGGAAACAGTTGCAGAACACCTTGGTGATATTTCGACGCTCGATGAGTGAACGCAGGTAGTAGATCACTCCGGAAACACAACTTCCGTCAAACCTTTTCCCATGCGTTTTTGGACAGTATGTAAGAAAAGATTCTCACAGATTGTTCACCGTTAGTACGAGCTGCTAACTAGCGAAAATCTTCCTCGTATCTACCTCTTGTCACGAGAACTACGTAAACAGAATTCGGTTAGTGCTCATTGTCCACCGCAACACGTCGTCTCACCGACGAGAGTAAAGCGGAGTTTTTGAAAGCGGAGTGGACTGTGACCCCCGAGGCGGATCGTGTCGGCTATCACATGGAGGGAATCGATCTTGAATTTATCGAGCGGGAACAGCCCTTCGGTGCGGGAACCGACCCTTCGAATGTCGTCGATCTGGACTATCCAGTTGGATCGATACAAGTCCCAGAACAGCCAATCGTTCTGATGCGAGATGCCGTGACTGGTGGGGGCTATGCGACGATTGAAACCGTTATCATCCCCGATCGAGACCGCCTTGCACAGCATCGAACTCATCAATCGTTTTCCTTCGAAGCTGTGACCATCGACGAGGCACTAGCCGCCCGAGCAGAACACACCGAGCGACTCGGTGCAATCCAATCTACATTCACCGAATGATACAACTATCGAATGAAATTCGTTCACTACATGCCACCGGACGATGCTTATACAAGCGTATCCGGAGTATCGATACCGCAGAGACAATGCAGGTCGGATCATGACTGAAAAAATCAAAGTCCAATCCCGATGCCCGGCGTGTTTTATCGCCGACCAGACCCAAACGAAGAGCTATTCGCCACGGAGGGAGATTCCGTCGAAGAGGGAGACGTTATCGGTCTCGTTGGCGTAATGAAGAACTTCCACGACATCACAGCTGAACAGCCAGGAACGATCACCCAATATTTCGTGGATAACGAAGCGGAAGTCGATGCGGGGGAGGATCTAGTCGAGATCGAGATTAGCGAGTGAGGAGTGGTGTATAAACGAGATGCTGTGGCCGCCGCTTCGAACCATTCAGAAATACACCTCGACGGCCATATCTGGGCTTTGAATAACACTGGTGCAGGGGAAATTACTCAAGTAAAAAAGCGATTAGCCATGAGAATCTTGATCGCTACGGCTTATTGTCGCGAGAAACACTTAAATGAGGGTCGGTGACCATTGTCCGTCAGAACACGTATTTCCCGACCACAATCGAACGTCCTGTTGTCGCTTTCCACTCCTTTCCGACGACCAGTGATTGTGTCGAGGGAAGCCAAAGTATATAAGCCGGGTTCGGAATGTGCGAAATGGTAAACGGTATGCGATCGTTGAGGTATGTTTTCGGAGGGAGCCAAACCTATTATAAATATGTAAAATACTCAGTTTAAAATACGGATGCGATAAATGAATGATTGGAGTTCGGAATGCCAAAACGAAACACTTCAAAAACCAGACGGGACTATCTCAAAGGACTCGCCACGACGATAACTGCGGGTCTCGCAACGACCACTACGACCGCCAGCGCGGCGGATGCAAGCCGATTCACCAGCGACCTTGGAGAAATCCGGGACGCCACGCTCGCCGCTAGCAGCGATGACGCCATCATCGTGCAAAAGCGCTCGACGCGAGTCGCTCCCGGCATCACGCTCGATGCCTCCGTCCGCCTCACCGAACGCGGTTGGTTGGACTGCGACGTCCTCACCGTAACGATGGATGGTGAGACCGGCGTGACGCTCCTCTCTTCAGGCGTCACGGAGCGCGATACCGTACCAAACCTTGCCGAGGAGTCGAACGCAGTCGCGGGTGTCAACGGCGATTTCTTCTACATCGGCGAATCGGACGCACCGGTCGGTGCCGAAATCGGCGACGGCAACCTCCGCTCGGGGCCGGCGACCGGCCGAGAACACACCGTCGCAGTCGGTGACGACGGCCTCGCTCGCCTGGCTCGCGTTATCCTTGACGGAGCAGTTCGATTCCACGGAACCAGCTATTCACTGAATTCACTGAACCAACCAGATATCCCGGCGGACGGACTCGGACTGTACACCTCCCTTTGGGGAGACGCCGAACGCACCGGAGAGGCCGAAGTCGTCGTCCGGAACGGAGTCGTCACGTCGACTTCGACCTCGCCCGGGAGCGCCACGATTCCCAACGATGGTTCCGTCCTCGTCGGCCGCGGCACTAGCGCTGACGCGCTGTCGACCCTTTCAACCGGTGACGCGGTTTCGGTTTCTTACGGACCGCAAACCGACGCCGATGCGTCGCTACAGGCTGCAGTCGGCGGTTCGACCGTGCTGCTTCGCGACGGCGAAATTCCCAGCGGACTGGACGACGGTCGGCTCGAACCACGAACCGCGGTGGGCGTCTCGGAGGACGGTTTGACGCTCTATCTGCTCGTCGTCGACGGTCGCCAGCGAGACAGTCGCGGCGCATCCCTCAAAGAACTCGCGGAGGCTATGCGCGACCTCGGCGCAACCGACGCGCTCAACTTCGATGGCGGCGGTTCCTCGACGCTCGTCGCCCGGAACTCAGGCGAGGAATCCGTAAGCGTTCGAAACGACCCGTCGGATGGTGCGCCGCGTCCGGTGTCGAATGGGCTCGGGCTGACAACCGCGGAAGGGAGCGGAAGACTCGACGGATTCGACGTAACGCCGATGCTCGACGGTGAGAACACCCATCGCGTCTTCCCCGAGCTCTCCCGGCAGTTCGTGGCGAACGCACACGACGAGACGTACGCGCCAGTCGAAGCGATGCCTCGCCACTGGCGCACGATTCCGCGCTACTTCGGCCGGTTCGACGCCGACGGTCTCTTTACGGGTCGACGCCGCGGCAGTGGGAAGGCAATCGCGCGAAAGCGAGGGAACAGCGGAACGACCGAGGTTCGAGTTCTCGACGACTTAGACCGCATCGAACCCGACCAGACGCGAATCGGGTTGGCAGCCGGCGACACCCGGTCGTTCGCCGTCCTCGGCTTCGACGCCCGGGGCTACACCGCGCCGATAGCGCCACGGGATGTCACGCTCGACTACGATGATTCGCTCGTCAGTATCGAAGCCACTGACGAGGGTACGTTCACCGTCACGCCCACCGGCGGGAACGGCTCGACGCTTATCACCGTCTCCGTCCTTGACGAGGAGACCTACCTCCCGGTGTCTGTCGGCCTCACAACGAAGACCATTTCGAAGTTCGAAGATCCGACGAAGTGGTACTTCGCTCGGTATCCCAGCGCTGTCGAGGGATCCATGTCGTTCGTGAAGGGCCGCAGTGGAACGGGACTACGACTGGACTACGACTTCACGACGACGACGGCGACCCGGGCCGCCTACGCCAGAACCGAATCGCCGATCGACCTCCCCGGCGAGCCACAGCGCGTCGGCGTCTGGATCGACGGCGACGGGAAGGGTGCGTGGATCCGTGGTGTTCTCACCGACGCAGCGGGCGTCACACACAAAATCGATTTTACCTACAGCCTCGACTGGACCGGATGGCAATATATCGAGGGAACCGTTCCCGCTGGCGTCGAGTACCCGCTCCAGTTCTCGTACTTTTACGCCGTCGAAGCGTCGGAAGCCCAACAGTACGAGGGGAGTCTCGTCTTCGACGACCTCACCGTGAAGGTCACGCCACCGGTTTCGCGGCCCGAAAAGGCGGTTACTCCCGACCCACTCGTCGTCGAGGACGACGAACTCTCCGAGGATCGCTGGACCTTCGCTGTGATGGCCGACAGTCAGTTCGTCGCGGACGACCCTGACAGCCTCGCGGTGAACCTCGCTCGTCGCACCCTCCGTGAAATCGTCGCCGCCGACCCCGATTTTCTCGTCATCGCGGGCGACTTCGTAGACACCGGCTATCGCGAAGACTACGCCCTCGCCAACCGCATCCTCCGGGAGGAAGTCGGCGACGCACTCCCGGTCTACTACCTCCCCGGTAACCACGAACGCACAGGCCCCGGCGACCTCTCGAACTTCAAAGCCGCCTTCGGCGACACTCGGTACACGTTCGACCATGAAGGCACCCGCTTTTTCCTGTTGGACTCTTCGACAGGGTCGTTCCGCACGAGTGACTTCCAACAACTGTCCGACCTCCAGCGTGGTCTCAATGATGCCGCCGACGCTGACGCCATCGAGAACGTCGTCGTCGTCGCACACCACCCACCGCGCGACCCGCTCGTCGGCGACAACAGTCAACTCGGCGACCGGATGGAAGCCGAACTCATCGAAGAGTGGCTAACGGCGTTCCGCGAACAGTCCGACGGCAAAGGCGCGGTGTACGTCGCTGGACACGCTGGCACGGTCGAGTTCAGCCGCGTCGAAGGCGTTCCGTACGTGGTTCTCGGAACGACCGGGAAGTATCCGTACGGCTCGCCGGACGACGGCGGCTTCCGCGAGTGGACATTGTTCGGTGTCGACCCGACGCCGAACCGGAGTCGGTCGCCCGCCGAGCGAACCGACTGGCTCCGTGCCGAAGTTCGTCCCCTCCTCACGGACGTGACGTTTGACACTCCGCAGTCACTGAGGGTCGGCGAATCACTCACCGTCTCTCCAACCGGCGTGCAGGACGCTGGCCTCACCTTCCCACTTCGTTACCCGGCGACCGTCCGCTGGTCCGGGAGCCAGAATCTCCACATCGCAGACAACGAGTGGTACCACCGCTTCGCGCGCGAGGACGATAACGACGAGCAGGAGGCGAACCGCAGCCGCTGGCACGGCCGCGACTACGCCGCCGCGTTCGACCCGGAAACGCGGCAACTCATCGCACTTGACACCGGAACCGTCACGCTCCGCGCTTCCTCCAACGGGGTGAGCGGCGAGACGACGATAACGATAACCGACGGGAACTGAACCCGGAAGGCCGTTCCGGGGTAACTGCTTTTCTCCCGAACGCTTCACAGGAGAGTCCAAACGGCGGAGCGCAATGACTCCCGCGGGGACGGTAGTAGGGGTGGACGAGTTCCGAAACGTCACCCATCGTCAGAGGCGTGGTCACTCTGCTATCGCCATGGCTCTCAGCGAACGGTCGTCTTCCTCGCTGTCGTGGGTTTCCTCGGCTACGAGGGGTTGGTTTTATATTTCGGTGGTCTGATTACTCGCCTGATGACTGGACGCATGCTACCCGGAGCCGTTAGAACGGACAGTCCGTCGTTCCCTCGCCATCCCACTGACGAGCAAACGACGACGTCGAACGACCACGCACCGCCGGAGGAAACCGATGGAAGAGATTAGCACCGACGCCGCACCGCCGAGCATCGGCCCGTTTTCGCAGGGAATTCGCGACGGGAACCGCATCTACGTCTCGGGACAGGGGCCAGTTGACCCCGAATCCGGCGATATCGTCGGCGACACCATCGAAGAGCAGACCGCTCGAACGCTCGAAAACATCGAGGCGGTTCTCGCGGCGGCGAACCGCTCGCTTGACGACGTGGTGAAGGCGACTGTCTTCGTACAGGACATGGACGACTACGACGCCATCAACGACGTGTACGCCGACTACGTGTCCTCACCGTACCCCGCTCGGAGTGCGGTCCAAGTCGAGGATCTCCCCATCGACATCGGCGTCGAAATCGAAGTCGTCGCAAGCGCACGTGGGGCCGAGGAGTGACGGGACGATGAGAGCCGTCGCGGTTCGGCGCGGCGAGACGACCCCCCGGGTCATCGACGTGCCGAGGCCGACCCCCGAGTCCGGCGAGGCGTTGGTACGGACGCTTCGCGTCGGCATCGATGGTACCGACCACGAAGTCGTCGGCGGAACCCACGGCGGCTTTCCAGACGGGGCGGAACATCAAATACTCGGCCACGAAGCGGTCGGAATCGTCGAGAACCCGAACGGGACGCGGTTCGACGCGGGTGACCTCGTCGTTCCGACGGTTCGGCGACCAACGGGGGACGGAAACGGGTACTTCGAACGGGACGAACCCGACATGGCCCCCGACGGCGCGTACGTCGAACGCGGCATCGTCGGCGCGCACGGTTACATGGCCGACTACTTCACCAGCCACGAACGATACCTCGTCGGCGTCCCGGACGACTTTGCGACTCACGGCTTTCTGACCGAACCGGTCAGCAACAGCGAGAAAGCGTTCGAGCACGCCTACGCCAGCAGGTCAGCGTTCGAGTGGAGCCCCGAATCCGCGCTCGTTCTCGGCAACGGGCCGCTCGGTCTCCTGACCCTCTCGATGCTGGTCGAACGCGACGACTTCGACCGATGCTACTGCCTCGGTCGCCGCGACCGTCCCGACCCGACCATCGAGATAATCGAGCGCCTCGGCGCGACCTACGTCGATTCACGCGAGACGCCGCTTCCGGACGTTCCGGACGCACACGAATCGATGGACTTCATTTATGAAGCGACTGGACATGCACCCCACGCGTTCGAGACAGTCCACGCGCTCGCGCCGAACGGCGTCGGCGCGCTCCTCGGCATCCCCGGAGACGAGTCGTTCGAGGTCGAAGGCGGCCGAATTCATCGGGAGATGGTTCTCGAAAACAAGGCACTGCTCGGCAGCGTTAACTCGAACATCGGGCAGTACAAAGCGGCCAAGGAAACGCTGTCGGCGTTCCCCGACTGGTTTACCGACGACCTCATCACAGGCGTCTACGACCCCGGCGAGGTCGAACGGGCGTTCGAAACGGGCGACGACGTCATCAAAACCGTCGTCGAATTCGACACGGTGTAGACACACCGCGTCTGGCATCGATTCACCGATTCGTTCCCGCCCTCTCTTCGTCACTGTTCGACTTGTGCGACGATGCGTTCGACGGCGTACTCGGCCTCCTCGTCGGTGAGACACATCGGGTTGACCGTGAATTTGCCCGCGGGGAGCGCGTCCGCGCCGACGAACACGCGGGGCTCCTCGCGGCGGAGTCCGCCGACAACGTCGGTCGCCGAGATGCCTGCGGTGTCTGCGTCCACCGAAACTACTACTTCCGGGGCGACGGCTGTTTTGTCGTCGGCCGTGAGCGACGTGTCGAACCCTGCGACCGCTTCGAGGTCGGTGGCGATTCGCCGCGAACGTCCGAGCCACTCCTCGACGAGCGCGTCGTGGTCTTCTTCGACGAACAGTTCGAGCGCGCGAATCAGTCCGACGAGTTCCTCCTTGCCGACCTTCATCGGGCGGCCGATTCCCTGTCGGGGGACGCCCCCGAGGCGGTCGGGGTCCACGAGTTCTCGCGCGGGTTCCCACACCTGCTCGGCGGCGTGCATGTCGAGGTGCTGGGCGGCCACCGATTCGATGAGGTCGTCCCGACCGGCGAGGATTCCCGTGGTCTGCGGGCCGCGAATCGCCTTCCCACCGCTGAACGCGACGAGGTCCGCACCGGCGTCCACGAACGCCTCGAAGTTGCTCGTCGGCGGGAGTTCGGCGGCGGCATCCACGATGACTGGAACGCCGTGATCGTGGGCGATTTCGCACACCACCTCAAGGGGCGGTTCCGTGTAGGACTTTTCGATGTAGGCGACCGCCGCGGTGTCCTCTCCGATGGCGTCCCCGATTTCCCACGGTTCGACGTTCCGCGACCCGGTGCCGAGGTGCTTGTCGTTCGTCCCGACGTCAACGATGCGCGCGCCGACCGCGCGGAGCGCGTGGTCGTACCCGGTGCGGTGGGTGCGCGGAACGACGATTTCGTCGGCGACACCGTCGGTGTCTGGGAGCCGCGTCATCGTTCCGAGGTCGTCACCCGCGATGCAGGCGGCCGCTCCGAGCGCGAGCGCGCTCGACGCGCCGGACGCGACGTAGCCCGCTTCGGCGCCAGTCACGTCCGCTATCAGTTCACTTGCTCTCGCCTGCAAATCGGAGAGGCGAACGAACGACCCGGACGCGCGAGCCATCGCTTCGACCGCTTCCGGGCGAATACGACTGCCACCGATGCGGGTCTTCGTGCCGGTCGCGTTGACGACGTGTGGGACGCCTAACTCCTCGTAGATAGTCTGGGTTGGCATACCAATTCTCGCGCACTCCGAGAGTAAAATAGGTTCGACGTTCGTCTCCCATTTGGTTCGTGTCGCTCATTTGTTTCACATCGATTACCGATACGTTCATGGGCACTGAATGGACATCGATAACACGTCACGAACCATGTCCGACATCGAAACCGGTACCAGTTACTTCGGCGTACAGGATCCAGAACATGCGATAAGGGATTTGAACCGGTTCCGCGAGGCAGGTCTCGACGCCGTCCTCCACACGTTCAGCGAACGCGACCGGGCGTTCTACCGCGAGACGATGGCGGATATCGTCACCGCGAGCCACGATAGAGGACTGACGACCTACGTCAACCCGTGGGCGGTCGGCGGCGTCTTCGGCGGCGAGGAGTTCTCACGGTTCGTCGCCCGCAACCCCGACTCCCGACAGGTGCTCAACACGGGCGAGCGCGTCCCCGCCGCCTGCTTCAACGACCCGGCGTTTCGGAAGTTCATGCGCGAATGGACGCGGGACGCCGCCGGACTCGGCGCGGACGTACTCTTCTGGGACGAACCACATTGGCACAACGTCCACTGGTACGGCGACGACCACCCCGACGACGTGTGGTGCTGTCGGTGCGACCACTGCCGGGAGCGGTACCGCGCCCGCTACGACGAACCGATGCCGGTGACCGAAACCGACCGAGTCTCGACGGTTCGCGAGCGGTCGATGGTCGAGTTCCTCGACGAGATGATGGCAGTGGCCCACGATGAAGGTGCGGAGAACGCGGTCTGTCTGCTCCCGAGTCAGTCCGCCGACCACGGAACGCGCGACTGGGCGCAGGTGGCTGAAAGCGAGTATCTCGACGTGCTGGCGACCGACCCGTACTGGGCGCACGCCCAAGACGTCGATGCGGGCGAGTACGTCGCCCGGTTCGGCGAGCGACTGGTCTCGGTCGCCGACGACCACGACCTCCGGAGTCAGCTCTGGGTACAAGGATTCGGTCTCGAAGGCGAGTCGGCCACGGACGACGTTCGAACCGCGACTCGAACCGCACTCGACCTTGCCGACAGCGTCTTCATGTGGGGATACGATGGCTGCCGAACCATCTCCGAAATCGCCTGCGAGGAACCGATGGCCGTCTGGAATGCCTACCTGGACGAGCTTCCCTGATTCGTTCTACGTGACGCGGTCGATGACGCGGTTCCAGAGGGTCGGAAGTCGGTCCCACGAGAGCAACCCCTCCGGCGCCCAGTGGGGTGCACAGTCGGTCGCGTATGCGAACGAACTGCCGTCGCCGTAATCGCCAACTGTAAGGAACGGGTCGCCCCGAACCGTCGCCCAGACGTCCGCACCCGGTTTCGCCGTTGTTCGGTTGTATCCCAGAACGTGTGGCCACTCCTCGGGAAGGTCGGCACCCGGTACGCCCGCGTTCCGAGGGACAGCCCCGTCGGGCGTCTCCACGCGGTCGTCACCAGTTTCGATTTCGACTGGCAGCACGTCCGCCAGTGCGGTCGTTCCGTAGCGGGCTTGTCCTCCCTTTCCTGCGAAACTCATGTAGCCACCGACCATACCGAGCGCGCCGCCCTCTCTGACCCACTCGGCAAGCACCGCACAACGGTCTGCGTCCGTTTCGCCGTCGGCGACCTGGCGGGTTATCTGGAGCGTGTCTGCGCCCACGTCACTGAGAATCACGAGGTCGTACTCCGACAGAGCTTCGTTGGTTCTCGGGAACGACTCGGCCGCGACGTGACACGGCTGGTAGGTCACCGACGCGCCGATCGATTCGAGCGTGTCGATGAACCGATCGGCGACTTCGCCGTATTGGCTGTCCCGAAGGACGTTTTTACCCTTGATTTCGAACTGTACTGTCACCCACGACTCACCGGCGAGGAGGACGTTCGTCATCGGTTGGGACTCACACGCACATCGGTTAACTGTATCGTTCGCCTGTCAATATCGGACGACGCCCCCAGAGTAAACGACACGGGTCGGGTGACCCGTGGATTTTAAAACGGGAACAACCGCTCGGCCACCTCGTCGGTGAGCGGTCGGCCGTATTCGCTCGCTTCGAATGCCTCTGCGTACTCGACGGTTTCGGCGTCCTCGCCGTACCGCTCGACGAGGCAATCTCGGTAACGGTCGGCGACGTCTGTCAACGCCTCGACGTGCGGTAATCCACCATCACGTAGCCACTCGAATCGTGCGTCGGGGTCGTCGGGAACGTTTTCAAGGTCGTCTTCGACGAACGGGAGCCACTCGTACATCTGTGATTCGTGACAGTCCAGCATCTCGAACTTCCGCTCGACCACGTCGTCGATATCCACAACCACGTCAGGCGAGAACGGGTACGGTCGGTCGAACGTATCGCTCAGGTACGCAAATACAGGATTTTCGTCGAGCGCCGGCGTCGTCGGACAGATGTTCGGAACGGCCACGAGGTAGGCGGCGTCCCGCACGAGCTGGGCGGTGTATCTGTGGTCCGGATGGTAGTCGTTCGGCCGGTGAGTCAACACGAGGTCGGGTCGGAACTCGCGGACGAGTTCGATGAGGCGCTCGCGGTGTTCCAGCGACGGCTGTAACCGACCGTCGGGAATGTCAAACTGCTCGAACTCGACGCCAGCGACGTCCGCGGACGCCACGGCCTCCGAACGGCGACGTTGAACCAACGTCTGGCCCGCGAGTTCGTGATGGCCAGCAGCACCGTTCGTCATTGAAACGAATAGCACGTCGTGACCGCGGTCGGCGTACTTACAGGCGACGCCGCCTGCCTTGAGGTCACAGTCGTCGGGATGTGCGCCGACGACGAGAACGCGGAGTGTCTCGGTTGGCATCAGTTTTCAGCACACGAGATGCGGACATAAACGCTCCGAACGGAGTACGCGATGACGGGCACGCCACCTTTCTTCGGTTTGCGTGAGGAACTATTTGTAGGTGGAGAACAAGGGAACCATATGTCTGTCACGGACGTGACTGCCATCCCGATAGAGATGGGAGTCAAACCACTCGAAGAAGACCTCGGTCTCGCACCATATGTGAGCAACCACGACGAGGTCGAGTCAGTCACCCGAATGCTCGTCAGAGTTGACACCGACGAGGACGTGACCGGTTGGGGCGAGATGCTCGTCGGCATGAAATCCGCCGCAGTGACGAAAGCGGTCATCGACGACGTCATCGCTCCGGAACTCGTCGGCCGTGATGTCGGTGAGATACGCGATTTTGTCGATTCGTTCTACTACCCATACGTGAAAGTTCGGCCGTTTCTCGGCGCCGTCGAAACCGCACTCTGGGACGCACTCGGGAAGCAAGTCGGCCTCCCGGTTCATCAACTCCTCGGCGGAAAGACCCGCGACAGCGTGCCGATCGCAACCTGTCTCGGGATTCTCGGCCCCGAGGAGTCTCGCATCTACGCTCGACGCGCCGTCGAACACGGCTTTTCGACGCTCAAGACGAAGGCGGGCCCCGACTGGCGCGAGGACGTGGCGCGAATCCGCGCGATGCACGAGGAAGTCGACGGTCAGTTGGAGTTCAGACTCGACCCCAATCAGGGGTGGTCGTTCGAGGACGCGGTTCGGGTCGCCACCCGACTCGAAGAGGAGGGAATCCTCCTCCAGTATCTCGAACAGCCCGTTCGCATCGACACCTACGGAACCTACGCCTCGCTTCGCAATCGCGTCCGGACGCCGGTTGCGGTAAACGAGGACACCTACTTTCCGTGCAACCTCCGATTCCTTTTGCAGGCCGACGCCATCGACGTGGCCGTCGTGGATCTCGTCCCCGCCGGGGGTATCCTCGCCGTCCGCGAGCAGGTCGCCATGGCCGCCAACGCCGGTGTCTCGGTGTCACATCACTGTGGGTTCGACCTCGGTGTCAAGACAGCGGCGATGCTCCACACCGTCGCAAGCACACCCGGCATCAATCTGCCGCCGGACAGCGTCTACTACGGGTGGGATGACTACGTCATCGACGACCCATTCGAGGTCGAAGACGGTGCGCTGCCGGTTCCCGACGGTCCGGGCCTCGGCGTCACCGTCAACGAGGAACAAATCGAGCGGTACCGAACCGACTGAGTTTTCATCGGATGTCCGACGGCGGCGAAGCTCTCACCGACCGTCGAAGCGAGGTGACGAGGAAGCTGTCGACATCATAGAGAAGCGTTTGGCGTCGGACGAAGAGCGTCTTAATCGCCCTCGGCGCGTCCGCTCTCGCTGCCCGCGTCTCGTTCGTCCATCACCTTGCCTTCGTCGAGCGGGTCGCTGTGCCAGTACTCGTGGTTCGGATCCGCGCGGAAACAGGCGGTTCGTCGCCCCTCGGCATCGTGGTCGGTGAGTTCTGGACATTCCTGCGTGCAGACTTCGCGCGCTTCGAGACAGCGCGTGTGGAACCGGCACCCCGACGGCGGGTCGGTCGGTTCCGGAATGGTGAGCGACCGAACCGGTGGTGTCGAGACGCCCGACGAGCGGTCTCGGAGATCCGAGGTCGCCCACAACAGCACCTTCGTGTAGGGGTGCTGGGGGTTGTGAATGATCTGTTCGGGCGTTCCAATCTCGACGAGTTCGCCGAGGTACATGATGCCGATACGGCCGCCCGCCTGTTCTGTGAGGTGTTTCGCGTTTGCGAGGTCGTGGGAGATGAACAGATAGGACGTGTCGAACTGCTGTTGTAGTTCGAGCATCAACTCCATCATCTCCGCTCGCAGTGACACGTCGAGCGCGCTGATGGCCTCGTCCGCGAGGATGAGGTCTGGATTCATCAACAGTGACCGGATGAGCGCCACACGCTGTTGTTCGCCGCCCGATAGTTGGTGGGGGTACCTCCCTGCGTAGTCCTGTGCCGGTTTCATCCCGACGTATTCGAGGAGTCCGTAAATGCGGGCACGGCGGTCTGCCTCGCTCATCTCCGGTTGCCATTTCTCCAGCGGCGCCGAGAGCGTCGATTCGATGGTGTAGTTCGGATTCAGTGAGCTACCGGGGTCTTGATGAATCATCTGGAGCGACCGCCGAACCTCTTTCCAGTCGCGTGCACCGTCCGATCCACGTCTACTAAGCAGACCGTTCGACCCCTTGGACTCCCAAATGTCGTCGCCGCGGTACAGCACGCGACCGTCGGTCGGTCGCTGTACGCCGATGGCCGCCTTCCCAAGCGTGGTCTTTCCGCAGCCTGACTCTCCGACCAGCGCGACGACATCGTTCTCGTAAATGTCGAGGCTCACATCGTCAACCGCGTGGACGGTGTCAGACCCGGCGAGACCGAACAACCGTTCTTTTTCGAAGTGGACGCTCACGTTCTGGAGCGACAGAAGCGGCTCGCCGTGGGCGTTGCTCATCGTGACAACCCCCCCTTTGGGCCGTCGTACCCGTGGTCTGGTGTTCCTTCGGACGTCTCCGACGACAGCGGTATCTCCGAGCGGGCGTCCTCCCAGTGGAAGCAAGCGGCTTCGTGGTCACCGCTTACGTCGTGGAAGTACGGGTCGTCCGTCTTGCATGTCTCGTCCGCGAGCGGACACCGGGGATTGAACGAACAGCCGTCGGGGAGCGAGACGGGGTCGGGACTCGCACCCTCGATACCCTGGATGTCCATCGCGCGGTCGGAGATATTCGGGACAGCGTTGAGCAGTGCGCGAGTGTAGGGGTGGGCGGCGTGTTCGACCAGCTCGTCAGTCGGACCGAGTTCGACGAGGTCGAACGCGTACATCACCGCAAGTCGGTCGGCGAGGTCGGCGACCAGCGGCAGGTCGTGGGTGACGAACACCATCGTCAGGTCGTACTTCTCCTGTAGGTCTTCCAGCATACTGATAATGGATCGCTGCATCAACAGGTCGAGTGCGGCGGTCGGTTCGTCCATGACGACGACGTTCGGTTGGAGGACGAGTCCGAGCGCGATGAGTGCACGCTGTTTCATCCCGCCGGACAGTTCGTGAGGGTGCGAGCGAAGCACCTGTTCGGTCGGCAAGTAGAGGTCGGTGAGCAACTCGCGGGCGTGTTCCATACCGGCCGCCACGTCCGCGTCGTGTGCCCGGAGCGTCTCCTCGAAGTGGTCGCCGATGACCATCGTCGGATTGAACGCGCTTTGTGCACCTTGAATGACGAACGAAATCTCGTTCCACCGTAGCTCCGTCAGCTCGGCTCGGGAGAGTGACAGCACGTCCACCGACGGCCCGTCCGGCGGATGGTAGCGTATTTCGCCACTCACTTGCCCCGGCGAGACGACGGCGTCTAGCATCGCCGAGGCGAGCATCGACTTCCCGGATCCGCTCTCGCCGACAACGCCGAGAACCTCCCCTCGTCGAACGTCGAGGTCAACGCCGCGGAGAACGCGGGAGTCCCCGCGATCCATGCTGAACGAGACGCTCGCGTCCCGAACTTCCAAGACGACGTCCTCGCCACTTCGAGTCGTGTCCGCGCTGGCGGGTCGTTGGCTGGTTACCATCGAATCACCTCCCGTAGACTGGATGTGTCCGGCGGGCGCGAGTCGGTCGGCCGGTGAACTCGTCGGTCGGCGTGGCGCTTCGTCGGTGTCGATGAAGTGTCGAATGCGAGCATAGTTTTGTGCGTGGTGTGTCGTCGCATGGATACTCTTAGTGGTAGTTTATGAGACGGAGACCGAGGTGGCCGAGAATGGCGTAGAGAAACGCGCTCACGCCCCAGATGGCGAACATTCCAGCCAGAACACCGTTGGTCACGAGCGGGACGTACTCGGAGAGGAACACGGCGAGCAGGCAGCAGACGACGCCGATGGCCGTGACGAACGCGAGGAACGACTGCCGGACGGCCAGCAGAACCGAGACGGCGTTGCCGCCGGACGACTGACCGGTGCTCATCGGCTCTCACCCCCACTAGTGCTCTCGTGGCGAGCGCGCAGTCGCACGTTGAACACCCGGTCGAGTCCCTGGGCGAGCAGGATGAATCCGAGGGAGATGAAGACGATGAGCGCCATCGGCACGAGCAGCCAGTGGAGTTGATCCGGGTTCGTCAGGTCCGCTTTGCTGTAGGCGTTGTTCATCATCACGCCCCAGTTCAACTGTGACACTGGGAGGATTCCGAGGAAGTACAGACCGACCGACTCGAAGATTATTTTCCGTGAACTGTTCGCGAAATTCACGGAGATGTACGGCATCAGGTTCGAGATGACGTCCCGTCGGAGGATATGTCTCTCGGACAGCCCCATGATGCGCGAGGCTTCGGTGAACGACTCTTCCCGAACACTCAGCACCTGCGAACGGACGGTTCGGGCCAGCGTCGGCCAGTTGTCGATGCCGAGGATGAGTCCGACCACGAACGGACTTTCGGGCTGGTAGATGGTCGCCAGCACGATGACCAACGCCAGACCCGGAATCGTGAGGACGACGTCGGTCAGCGTCATCAGCGCTTGGTCGGTGCGCCCACCGCGGTAGCCCGCGACGGTTCCGATGGTGGTTCCGAGACAGACCGAGAGCAGTGCGCCTGCCGTGATCATCTGTAGCATCGCGGGCGTCGCGTGCACGACCTGCTTGAATATCGATTCGCCCATCACGCTGGTTCCGAGCGGATGGTTCCAACTACTGAACGGCGCTGCGAAAATCGGCCCTTCCATCACGGTCGGTTCGGGGATGAGGTAGACGCCGACGGTTCCGATAAACACGAACGCGACCAGAATCGCGGAGCCGACGAGTCCGCGCCAGTCGTTCAGTAGCACCGCCGAAGGCGCGTAAATGCGCCGTTCGAACGTTCGATAGGCTTTCTCGCGTGCGGTCGGTTCGGGGACGTTCGACGTCTGGGTGAATATCGTTTCGTTGACGGCGGCGGTACCACCGGAGCGGTTGCTCGTGCCGCCGTCGGCGCGAACGTTCGAATCGGCCTGCTCAGTGGTATCGGAATCAGGTGCCGTGTCGTCAGTAGGATTCACGGTTGCTCCCTCCTTTGACACGGGGGTCGATGACGCCGTAGGTGAGGTCAGCGATGAGGATTCCGAGGAGCGTTATCGCGGTGAAGAAGATAAACGCCCCCATGATGAGTGGGTAATCACGGTTCATCAACGCATTGAACGTCACCATTCCCATCGCCGGGTAGTTGAATATCGTTTCGAGGATGATGCCGCTCCCGAAGATGCCCGCCACGCCCATCATGATGCTCGTATAGATGGGCAACAAGGCGTTTCGGCCGACGTACCGAATCGCGATTCGGCCTTGGCTGATGCCGCGCAGTTGTGCGACACGGATGTATCCTTCCCCCATCTCGCGGATGCAGTTGCCGCGGAACGCAAGCGCACCCCCGAAACCGGCGATGAACGCCGAGAAAATCGGGAGTGCGGCATGTTTGACGACGCCGACGATGAACGGCAGATTGAGGCCGGGCGTCGTCGATGGATCCATTCGTCCGCCGCTCGGGAACCACCCCAGGTTGAACGAGAAGACGATGAGGGTGAGAATCGCGACGACGTAGTAGGGGATGGTGCTGTTGGCGATAGAGATGAACGTCATCCCGGTGTCGAACTTGCCACCCTCGTTGTACGCCATAACCGCGCCGAACAGCAGGCTGATGGTCGTCCCGAATGCGAGACCGTAGATGCTGATGAATAGAGACCACGGCATCGCCTCGAAGAGGATGTCGAACACGGGTCGATTCTTGAATATCGACCGGCCGAAATCCTGGTAGACGACGATGTTGTAGAGGTACTCGTAGTAGGAGACGTACCACGGAACCGACGGGTCGATACCGGTGTACGTCTCGACCATCGCGTTGATATTCTCCATCTGGGCGGGCGACGGAGACTGGCCCTGTTCGAGCATCTGTTGCATCAGGCTGACCTTCACCATCTCGACCGGGCCGAACGGCAACAGCCGGTAGAGCGCGAACGTTACGGTCAATGCGATGAAAAACACCAGCACTGATTGGCCGATCCGCTTCACGTAATACATCGTGCTATTGTGCTTTTCTTTCTGCCACCTAAATAAAACTATGGGAGCACTTGGCACGGAAATACGACCCGCACAAGCACTCGGACGTTCACAACGTTCATTACGCCTGCCGAAAACGTCCCGATATGTCACTCGTTGCACGGCTCCTCGACTTCGTCAGTAGTGACGACGAGGCTGCCTACCAGTGTATCCGGTGCGGGAGGACGTTCGAACGCGACCACTACGAGTGCCCGGACTGCGGCGTCCCGCACGTGGTGGTTTCTGTTCCCGACGACGAGGGGTCGGGGCGAAATACTTAATTTCTGTCGGGAAAGTGTCTCGGATGATAGGATGTCTCACTCACCGTCGTTCTTCGATTACGTCTGTTCGAACGCCGATAAGTTCGCCATGCTGCTCGTGTTCGAGTGCGTCGCGGGAGCGCTCTCGCTCGCGCTGTTTCTCGGATCCGAACCTGGTACCGCCACGCACGTCGTCGGCGTCCTCAACGTCCTCGGCGCCGGGGTTCTCGCCGTGGCGACGGCGGCGATTCTGCTGAAGTGCTATCGAACCTGACCCTGCCAAAAAACGGTTCCGAAGTATCGTCGCTACTTCGTCTTCGCACTGATGTGGCCTTTCGCGAAGTACTCCATCGAGTTCGCGAAGTGTTCCTGTTTGGTCGCCTCGGCGTTCGAATGGCCGTCCACTTTGTCGGTGGGAAAGTCGAACTTGTCCGTGTTGCCCCAGAACGCTCTCGTCTCGTCGTAGAAGCCGATATGTGGTACCTGCCAGTTCGTGTACCACATGAGCTTCTTTGCGAACTTCTTGACCTCGTCCTCGGACTGGGTCTGCGACATGATGTTCCCCCACTTGACCGGGAACAGCGTCTGTTTCGACCCGCCGTTGCCCACCGTGCCGACTTGCTTCGGGAACTTCGGTCGGATGGGGTGGTTGAGCTTGTTGCTCCGCGGTTTCTCGAGTTCGGGTGCCGTGCGGTTCACTTTACAGCCGCCGCCATCCTTCTTCGAGGTGGCCGCTATCTCGTCGTACTTGCCGATGCCGCTCACGCCGACCGTGGTATACGCGTTCGCGGGATGGTCAGTCCCCGAGAACCAGTTGACCATGTCGAAATCGTGGGTGTCGGTCCAGCGTTTCCAGAACCCACTGGACGACGGGATGATGAGTTTGTTCTTGAATCCGAACTTGTCGAGTTTCGGGCTCACGTAGTTCCCGATGGTTTCATAGATGTTCCACGGCGGTGTCAAGTAGGTGAGTCCATTGACCCTGTTACCGTTCGGCCCCGCCCAGACGCCGCCGCTCTTCGAGTAGCCGTCGTTTTCGAGCACCTGTTTGGCTTTCTCAGGCCTCGATTTCGACCCGTAGTTGATGAGCCGGTTCTGGAAACTCTCGCCCACCCATTGGTTGGCCGCCTTCGTGGACATTCCGGTGACGGTCGGTCGGGGTTTGTAGTTTAGCCCCTGCGTAGTCTTGATGACTTTGACCAGCTCTTCGTAGTCCAACAGGTACGCGATTGCGCGACGCACCGAGCGACGTGCGAGATGCTCGTTGTTCCAGTTCATCGATAGCTTCACGATGCTGGAGGTGCCGAAACGGTTGAACACCTCGACCCGGTCGTTGGACTGGGCCTGCGTGATGGTTTTGTCGCCCATGTCCAGCTTCCCGGTGTTGAGCGCCTGTATTGCCTTCTGTTTCTCGGAGATGAGGTGCCAGTTGAACGTCTTCAGGTTCGTCCACCCGGCGCGCGGATGGTCTTCGTACTTCTCGTGAACCGCCTTCGTCGGCGAGAGCTGGGTCGGTTTCCACATCCCGCACCCGAGCCCCTTCTCGGTGAGGTCTTCCAGCGTTATCGTGTGCTCTTGCAGTTCCTTGGTCACCCTCTTGATGGCGTTTTCGCCGCCCGCGTCCTCGTACTTCTGGAGCCACGACTTGAAGTAGTCGTGTTTGACGACCGGCGAGAGGTACGCCGATTTTTGCAGCGACGGGTTTGCGGGCCCGGAGAGAACGTTTTTCAGGGTGTATTCATCCACGACTTCCCAGCTGTCGTCAGTCTGGTCAGGCCCCATGTTGACCCGGTAGTCGTCGATGCGTTGGGCGGTGTGGAGGTCCTGTGCGGTGACCGGCGTCCCGTCCCACCACGTGTAGTTCTCCTTGAGTTTGAGGTGGACTTCACAGCCGCCACCTTTGAGTTCGATGGTGTCCGCGAGCCAGTATATCGGTTTTCCGTTCGCGTTCGGGTACACCGGCGACTCCCACCAGATGTAGTCCATCCAGAATTCGGTGTTTTTGGTGTCCGTGAATGGGTTGATGTTCGCTTGACTCGGTTGCCAACTGACTGGCGCGCGAATGTTGAGTTCGGTCGTCACAGGGGAGCCCTCCCCGCCGGTGTTCTCACCCGACGGATTGTTACTCAGCGTCACGTCTTCGTCCGGGTTGTTACCTCCGCAGCCGGCCAACCCGGAAATTGCTGCGCTACTGCCGAGCGCGAGCCATTGTCTCCGTGTTAGCCCGTTGCTATCCGCGTCGCCACCGGAACCGTGGTTAGCGTTAACCATGCTCTACTCAAGTATAATGTAAATACTACTAAAATATTTCGGTGTCCCTACTGAACCAACTGGAGCGCAAGATAATTGCCACGCTGGTGGAAACAGAAAGAGCATGAACCCCAGTGCATGCGACCGGAGTGGAGACATCGCTATCGTCACGGGAGCCAGCAACGGTATCGGACGCGCCATCGCGCAGCAACTCGCGGCCGCGAACGCCACCGTGGTCGTCGCCGACGTGGACGAAAACGGCGGCGAGCGAACCGTCGCGGCCATCGAAGACGACGGCGGCACCGCCGAATTCGTCCGCACCGACGTGAGCGACGCGACCGACGTTTCGACGTTGGTCGAGGCGACGATGGATGCTCACGGGAGCGTGGACGCCCTCGTGAACAACGCCGGTGGCTCGTTCGACGACGGTAATCCCGACCGAGTGACCGAAGAGACGTGGAACCGAATCATCGACGTGAACCTCAAAGGTCAGTTCCTCTGCGCTCGGGAGACGCTCCCGGCGATGGTCGAGTCCGGCGGCGGGTCGATGGTTCACGTGTCGTCGGTCAACGCTCGGATAGGAATCGGCCTCGCCGCCTACTCCATGTCGAAAAACGGCGTCCTCGCGCTCTCCCGAATCATCGCGACGCAGTACGGCCGCCACGGCGTCCGCTCGAACGCGGTCTGCCCGGGGAGCATCATAACTGATGCGTCGAGCGAGAAGTTGACCACCGAGGGGCCGGTTCGGGAGGAGTGGCTCGACCAGTATCCGGTCGGTCGGTTCGGTCGTCCCGAAGACGTCGCCGCCGCCGTCTCGTTTCTGACGTCGGAGATGGCGTCGTTCATCACGGGAACCGAACTCGTCATCGACGGCGGCCTCACGGCCGGTCTCGACCAGCGACTCGAAACGATGATGTACGATATCGACGAGCCAGCAGCGCGCGATTACTGACGACGCCGCACCGAACCGCCGAACGCCCGCTCGAAGTCGGTCTATAAGTAGTGGTGTGAGAAACAGTGTGTCGATGAACTTCGAGGTTCGCCGACTCACCGACCACGGCGCAGTCTGTGCCGGTATCGACTGCTGGAATCGAACGTATCCGGATTTTTCGCTTCCGAACCGATTGGTGGCCCAGAACATCTTCGCCCCCTTCGACGGTCTCGACGTGACGGCATGGGGAGCGTTCTCGGAAAACACGCTCGTCGGCGTCGTGGTCGGAAAACGACTCGTGGAGCAGATTCCCGACTACGACGGTTCCGAACAGGGATGGGTGAGCCTGTTCGCCGTCGATTCGACGGTCGAAGACGCTGCCGTCGCGGACGAACTGGTCGAAACGGTCGAACGAACCATGGCCAACCGAGGCGTCTCGAACCTTCGCGTCGGCGGCGATCCCGGCCAGTTCCTCCCCGGACTTCCCACCGCGTTCACCGACCTCCGTGAGACGCTCACCAACCACGGCTTCGAATCACGCGGCACCGTCCACGACCTACGGGGCGACATCGCGGCATTCGACGCCCCAGAGCGCATCACCCGGGTCGGCGAGTCCTGGCCCAACCTGACCGTCGAGCGGGTCGGCGCGGACGTTGACCCACTCTATTCGTTCCTCGCCGACCAGTTCCCCGGTCGGTGGCGGTACGAGGCCGAGAACGTCTGTCGAGTTCCGGGCGGTGGCGACGACTACTGGCTGCTTCGTCACGACGGCGAGTCGGTCGGGTTCGCTCGGACGAACACGCCGGACGGCGGATACCGCGGCGCGAACGTCAACTGGGCGGCCCGCCTCAACGGTGCGACCTGCGGTATCGGCCCCCTCGGCGTCCACGAATCCTATCGCGGTCGTAGCTGGGGGCTTTGGATGATCGCCTCCATCGTCGAACGCTACCGCGACGCCGGATACGAACGGATGAGCATCGACTGGACGGGACTGCTGGAGTACTATCGGAAACTCGGCTTCGAGCCATGGATCGAGTACGAGACGCTCACGAAGGAGTTAGAGACATGAACAACGATGACACTGAGGACGTCGGAGTTGACGCTCACCCGAACGAGCGCGTCGTCATCGGTCTCATGTCGGGGACGTCGCTCGACGGCGTGGACGCCGCTTGCTGTCGAATCCGGCGAGACGGTGACGGTCCACGCGGTTACGACGTGGCCGTTGAGTCGTTCGTCACGCATCCATACGACGCCGCATTCCGAGAGCGCATCGCGGCCGTCTGCGGCGAGTCCGGAACCGTCGCGGAAGTGTGTGAGTTGAACGTCGCCCTCGGCGCGGTGTTCGCTGCCGCCGCCGAGGACGCTGCCGATGCCGCCGACCGCGCGGTCGCGGACATCGACCTCATCGGCTCGCACGGCCAAACCGTCCGACACGTTCCGGAACCGCAGTCACTCCCCGTCGATGACGGCCGGTTGCGCTCGACGCTGCAAATCGGTGACGGCAGCGTCATCGCCGAACGAACCGGCGTGCCGACGGTGGCGGATTTCCGAACGGCAGATATCGCGGCCGGCGGACACGGTGCGCCGCTCGTTCCGTTCGCCGACGTGGCGTTGCTCGCTGCCACCGACCGGTTTCGAGTCGCTCAGAACGTCGGCGGTATCGCCAACTGCACGGCCCTCCCCCCGGATTCGAACCGCGGGGATGTGCGCGCCTTCGACACGGGACCGGGGAACATGGTCATCGATGGCGCCGTGGAACTGCTCACCGACGGCGAACGAACGTACGACAAGGACGGTCACCTCGCTCGTGCGGGAACCATCGAAGAAACCGTACTCAACGAATGCCTGCGTGGGGAGTACTTCCGCGCCGAACCGCCGAAATCGACCGGGCGCGAGCGGTTCGGTCGTGCGTACGCTCGTGATTTTCTGGCGGCGTGTCGTGCGCGAAACTGCGGCGACGAAGACGTGGTCGCCACCGCAACCGCGCTGACGGCACACTCGATAGCGGACGCCTACCGGCGGTTCCTCCCGCGGATGCCCGACGAAGTCGTTATCTCCGGCGGCGGTGCGTACAACCCGACGCTGGTCGAGATGCTCGACGACGCGGTGGACGCCGACGTTCGAACCGTCGAAGAGTACGGTATCGGTGCCGACGCCAAGGAGGCGGTAGCGTTTGCGCTGCTCGCCGCCGCCGCGATGGATGGCGTTCCGAACAACGTTCCCAGCGCCACCGGCGCGTCCCGCCCCATCGTCATGGGGAAACGCTGTCCCCCGACCTGAGTTCTCTTTTTTATTCCGCCGAACTGCCGTGGCTGTCCCTGGCAACCGTAGGGAGCGACTCACCGGTCGAGCGCCCGCTGATGTGGGTTTACTGGTCGTTTCGAACTGGTCGAAATTATTTTTCTGCTCTGTGTCACCGCTAGCCACACCAAATCGGTGCGAGGGCGAGTCTATAGCCCGCTCGGATTAGCATTACACAACTAGTTTTGTAATACCTGTTGTTGGGTACAGTACCGTTCTGTCATCGAGCGAGATGCCTCAAAACAGACGTTCACGGACGTTCCGAAGCCGTTTCGGCTAGGTCGAAACGGGTGGTTGCTCGTGAGCAGACGCTAGACCGCATCGTCAACCTAATTCGCGGTCGTATCTTGCATCAAATACGTTTCGAGCCTCTCGAACAAAACTGGAGCGATGCCGCTCCACTAGCCACGGCTTATCATAAACAGAAATTTGACGCTCAACTCGACGACGCCGGGGCGGCACAGCGACGGGACAGAGAAAGGCGACGCTACGCGGACGGGTCAGAAACGACACCGGATAGATCGTGGAGGTCTGCGAGCGACGACACTTCGTGCGTGGGGGCTTCGGGGAGGGCGTAGCCCTCACGATGCGACCGACGGATGAATACTGAGTCGAGTCCGGCACTGTGTGCGGCGACGACGTCGCAGGCGCTGTCACCGATGTACAGGCCGTTCGCCCCGTCGAGGTCGGCCATCGCTCGTTCGAGGTAGTAGGTGGCCGGTTTGGTTCGTCGGAATCCGTCCACCGTCGGGATTCGTCCGTACACTGCGTCGAAGGAGTCTTCGAAGCCGAAACGCGTCAAGAGGTATTCGACGGTCGCATGCTGGTTGCTGCTGACGACGCCCATATCGTGGGTGTCGGCGAGTTTGGAAAGAACGCGACAATCGTCGTACAGGCGACGCTCGCCGCTGTCCATCATGGCACACTGGAGGCGCGACGCGTTGCGCTCGCGCTTCGGCCAGAACGTCTCGAATTCGATGTCGTGTTCGGCACACGCTCGTCGCATGTCCTCGACCGTCGCGCCCGAGATGAACGCGTCGAGGTCGGCGTCCGCGGGCTCGACGCCGAACTCCTCGAAGGTGCTCGCGACTGCTCGCCGATAGACTTCGGGGTGTTCAGGGGGGAAGTCCAGCAACACGCCGTCCATGTCGAATAAGAGCGCGTCGTACGTCATTGCTACGTCGTAGCGACGGACGCAGTAATAGGTTATCGGTTGCGACAGTCCGAGCAGTTAAGAGGGTTCACCCGCCACTTCGGCAGGATGACGAACTCGATGCAAAAAACGGACGACACACTCGACGCGTTTCTGACGCGGGGTCTCGATGAGACCGTCTATCCCGGTGCCGTAGCCGCGGTCGGCACCGCCGACGGTATCGACCGAGTCGCCACCACCGGCCGGAGAGACCCCGAGCGCGACGACGCGATGACCCGTACCACGGTCTTCGACGCCGCCTCGCTTACGAAACCGGTCGTAACGGCGACGACTGCGCTCTCACTCGTCGAATCGGGCGTCGTCGCCCTCTCGGACGAACTTCGTCGCTACTTCCCCGAATTAGAAGGCCACCGACGCGGCGAGATTCGATTGCTCGAACTGCTCACGCACAGTTCGGGCCTGCAACCGTACGCCTTCTCGAAATCGTGGGAGTCGCCAGCCGACGTGTTTGACGGCCTCCGCGACCGCTCGCTTCTCGAAGCCGAACCCGGTACCCGATACGAGTACAGTTGTCTCAACTTCGTTTATCTGGCCGAGGCACTCAGACGCGCCACCGACCGGTCGCTCGCCGATCTCGCCGAGACCCACGTCTTTGACCCGGTCGGGATGGACGCTTCGTGCCTCGGGCCGACCGACGAGGCGAATCTCGCGGCGACCTACTGTCACGACCATCGAGACCGCACGTTGCGGGGCGAGGTTCACGACCCGCTGGGGTGGGCGATGGACGGCCACAGCGGGAACGCCGGCCTGTTCACGACGGTTGACGACCTCGCGGCGTTCGCACGAAGCTACCTCGTCGCGGACGGAACAATCCTCTCGGCGGCAACCGTCGAGCGGTTGCAAGACGACTGGCTGCCGGACTGCGCCGACCGCCACAGCCTCGGCTGGCGACTCGCCGATGGAACCTATCCCGCTCCGAACTGGTCGCGTCGTGGACTCGGCCACACCGGCTACACCGGTACGTCGCTGTGGCTTGACCACGACCGCGACCGGTTCGCCGTGCTCCTCACCAATCAAGTCTACAACGGGAAGGACACAGGACTCATCCGATTTCGCGAGCGGTTCCACGCGATGGTCGCCGCCGGACGCTTCGATTGACGGCGACCGTACTCCGTCCGTGGTTACGTCTCCGTCTGGTCACTTACACAGACTGATTCATCACCGAAACCGCTGGTGAGAAATCGAGCGCGTTTCGACCGAACATTCGCCACGACCGGGCAATATTTATTACGAGCCGCGTATCTTGGGAGATATGGTCGCAGTCTGGAGCTATCCGTGGCAATTGCTCTCACAAGACCCTGCCGAGACGCGGCAGGAGTTCGACGAGTTGGGCGTGACGAGCGTCACTGTCGCCGCGCATTATCACTCCATTCGAACGCTTGACCCGCGTTCGGACGACGGTCTGTTCGAATCGTACGAAGGTGGTTGCTACTTCGACCCTGACCGAGACGCGTTCACCGACACGCGAATCGATCCGCCAGTGAACGAAGTCGCCGGTTACGACGACCCGTTCGGGGCAGTCGTTGAGACGCTTCGAGAGGGGGGAATCGACGTGAACGCGTGGCTGGTTTGTTTTCACAACTCGAAGCTCGGGGGAAACAACCCCGAGTTCGGCGTTCAGAGCGCGTTTGGCGACGCACACGACCACGCGTTCTGTCCGTCCCACGACGACGTCTCAGCGTATTTCGAGGGCGTCGTGCGCTCGCTCGCCGACTACGATATCGAAGTCATCAATCTCGAATCGCTCGGATTTCCGAGCGTCTTCCACGGCCACGGCGCGACGTTCGGTCACGCGAAAAACCACGTCGTCACCAACGCCGCAGAGGAGATACTCGTCTCGCAGTGTTTCTGTTCGGCGTGTCGGGAGCGAGCGGCGAACCACCCCGTGGATTTCGAGCGGGCCAAAGATGTCGTCCGAGACGTTGTCCGAAACGTGCTAAGCGAACCGACGCCGCAGGTTCGCTCGCTCGAACGCCTCACCGAAACCCACCCCGTTTTGGCGGAGTTGTTCGATTTCCGAGCGTCAGTCATCGACGAATTTCTGGCGGGCGTGGCGGCCGCCAGCGGCGACGTCGAACTCACCTACTCCGCGTCGGACGGTCTCGGCCGTGACCCGAACGACGGGTGGCCCGCTGGCGTCGTCCTCGACCGGGTTCGAACCTATTTAGACCGTATCGTGGCGCTCTGTTACACCGACGACCCCGATGTCGCCCGCCGACGCGTCCGACGCTATCGGGACGCGGTCGAGATACCCGTCGATGCCGGAGTTACCCTCGACCCCGGCATGGTCGAGTCCGAGTCGGAGTGGAAAACGGTCGTCAACAACGTCCGCGAACTCGCCGACGACGTGCACATCTACAATCATTCTCTGATGAGCAAGGGCCACCGCGAGTGGTTCGACGTGACCACCCCCCACGCCCAGCAGTGATGAAACCCTGACTGAGAGTCCGACCGAAATCATACAATTGCGTTCGAATCGTGGCGTGATGACGTGGCCGTTCGCCGCGAATGGCATAGTCACACAATATTTTTTAAACCCTCAATACGTTGCCAAAGATATGGTTCGACTGGGCGTAGAACGATTACTGGACGAGCGGGCCGACGTGGTCGAGGGCGACCGACTTGGTCTCATCACGAACCCGTCGGGGACTGACAGCAATCTCACCCCGACTATCGACCTGCTCAACGACCGCGACGCATTCGACCTCCGGAAGCTGTTCGGACCGGAACACGGTATCAGGGGCGATGTGCAGGCAGGCGTAAAAGTCGACGACAGCACCGATGACCGAACCGGACTTCCGGTCAAGAGCCTCTACGGCGAACAGCGGAGACTCAGACCCGAGATGCTCGCGGACATCGACACCGTCGTCTACGACATGCAGGACGTGGGTTGTCGGTTCTACACGCTCATCTACACGCTGGCGTACGCCCTCGAAGGGACTGCCGAGGCCGACAAACGCATCGTCGTCCTCGACCGCCCGAATCCCATCTCGCCGCTACCGGTTACCGGCAACCGAATCGGCGAGGAGAACTCCTCGTTCGTCGGCGGCTACGAACTCCCCATCGTCCACGGGTTGACCATCGGCGAGTTGGCGACGTACCTCAACGAGGAATTCGATATCGGTGCGCGTCTCGATGTCGTCGAGATGCGCGACTGGTCGCGGTCGGACTGGTTCTCGGACACCGGCCTCCCGTGGGTGTACCCGTCACCGAACATGCCGACCCCGGGAACGGCGACGCTGTACCCCGGTATGTGTTTCTTCGAAGGTACGAACCTCTCGGAAGGCCGCGGAACGACCAAACCGTTCGAACTCGTCGGTGCGCCGTGGATCGATGCCGACGCGTGGGCGACGGAGCTGTCGGAACAGGGACTTGACGGGGTCGCGTTCCGTCCAGCGTACTTCTCGCCGACATTCTCGAAACACGAACGAGAGAACGTCACCGGCGTGCAAGTCCACGTCCTTGACCGCGACACCGTCAACCCCGTGACGGTCGGCCTCACGGTTCTGGCGTCCGCGTTCATGGCCGACGACCGGTGCGAGTGGATAGAGTACGACGACGGTTTCTTCGTCGATAAACTGGCGGGGGGGAGCTATCTCCGCGAGACGATAGACGACGCAGACACCGCGAGCGAGCCGCGGGACATCGCAGCGGAGATTACAGAGCACTGGGAAGACGACCTTGCCGAGTTCGCCGACGTGCGAGGGAATTATCGTCGATACTGACCAGATGGCTGAAAACACATCACTTCCCGGCGTCGAATCGGCCGTTTCGTCGCTGTCGCTCGACGAAAAGGTCGGCCAACTGTTCGTCGCGGGATTCGACGGAAGCACGCCGACGGCCGAAATCGAGGCACTTATCGCCGATCGCTGGCTCGGTGGCGTCATCTACTTCAGTCGGAACGTCGAGTCACCGGAACAACTACGGACGCTCTCGCGGACGCTACACGGGGTCGTCCCGGACGGCGCGCCGCCGCTGTTCGTGAGTATCGACCAAGAAGGCGGTCGCGTCGCACGACTCTCGTGGGGAACCGAACAGCCGAGCATGATGTCGTTCGGCGCGGCCGACGACCCCGCGCTCGCCGCGCGTGCTGGCGACGCCGTCGGCTGCGAACTGCGTGCGCTGGGCATCGATATGAACCTCGCACCGGTTCTCGACGTGAACAACAACCCCGACAACCCCGTCATCGGCGTCAGGTCGTTCGGCGAACGTCCTGACCGCGTCGCGGAACTGGGGGCCGCGTTCGCCGACGGGTTACAGGATGCAAGTGTCGTCGCCTGCGGGAAGCACTTCCCGGGCCACGGCGACACCGTGGTCGATTCGCACCTTGACATGCCCGTCATCGACCACGACCGCGACCGCCTCGACCGCGTCGAGCTCCGCCCCTTCCGCCGCGCCATTGAGGCCGGTATCGACGCCATCATGACGACCCACGTTGCGTTCCCGGCCATTGCGGACGACGAGCGCCCGGCAACGCTCTCGCATCGGGTCGTCACCGGACTCCTCCGCGAGGAACTGGGATTCGACGGACTCGTCGTCACGGACTGCATGGAGATGAGCGCCATCGCCGACGGCGTCGGGACGGTTGAAGGGTGCGTGCAGGCGGTTGAAGCGGGCTGTGACCTGATTTGTGTCTCACACACCCCATCGAAACAGCGCGCGGCCATCGACGCGGTCGGAGACGCCGTCACGTCGGGGCGCATCGAAGAGTCGCGCATCGACCGATCGGTGCGGCGAATCCTCCGCGCGAAGCGGACGTACGACGCGGGAACGGTTGGCGACGAGGCACAGTGGGACGCCGCCGCCGCGGACTGCCGCACCGTCGCGCGAACCGTCGCCGAGCGCGGCGTCACGCTTGTTCGCGACGATGCCAACAACCTCCCGCTCTCGGGCGAACCAGTCTCGGTCTACGAGTTCGATGGTGGCCGCGGGTCGCTCGCCGAGGAGACGCGGGACGCCGACGGTGCGCTCGCGGACGCACTTGCGGAAGCAGGCGTGACGGTAGACGCATCGGTTCTTGCTTCCGGCGAAACACTGACGTTTGAGTCTAGAGCGTCAAACGGTTCGACGGTCGTGCGCACGTCCGACGCCGCCGCGAATCCAGAGCAAGCGGCCGCGGTTCGCAACCTCGCGGCCGATACGGACGTGGTCGTCGTCGCAACCAGCAACCCCTACAACCTCGCCGCGTTCCCCGGCGTCAAGACATACCTGACGACGTACGACAGCACGCCCCTTTCGCTCGTCGCTGTCGCCGACGTTCTCGTCGGCAACAGGGAGCCAACCGGTCGGCTTCCGGTCACGATTCCCGATCAAGAGACGTAAGTAGCCCGCCCTACCGCGCCTGCTCGGAAACCGAGCGGAGCACGTCGGCCAGTTCGTCACCCAATCGGTCGAACAGTTCCTCGCCTTTCGCCGCACTTGCCAGCGACGGGTCGCCGATTGCGCCCGACGCGGAGTATTCTTCGAACTCGCGGTATATCGAGAGCGCGCCGCCGACGAGGAGGTCTTGTGTTCCGCGCTCGTACGGTTCGTCTAAGTATTCGGCGTCGGCGTCGTCCATCGTCACGAACTCCGCGTGGAGGTGCAACATGAGCGAGGTTTCGAACTCGCCACCGTGAGCCATGCCACCCACGTCGCTCTCACGAATCTCGTCGATGAACGAGTCGGCGAGTTGGAAGTACGTCAGGCCGGTCACCTCCACCTCGGGGTTGGACTTGCCGACCGTGCTCACGACGTTGTCGATGACCGAGGCATTGCCTCCGTGACCGTTGACGAAACAGATGCCGTCGAATCCGTTTTCGAGCGCGGTGTCGGCAACGTCCTCCAAGAGTGCGAGGAGGTGTTCCAGTTCGAGCGTCATCGTCCCGCCGAGCGACGTATGATGTGGCGAGAATCCCGACCAAATCGGCGGCGTCACGAGAAGTGGTACGTCGTCCGCGACGCGTTCGGCACCGAGGTGGGAGACGGCATCGGCCAGTAGCGTGTCGGTTGCGACGGGGAGATGGTGGCCGTGTTGTTCGACGCTGCCGACCGGGACGACAACGACCGATCCGTCGGCGGTTCCGGTGTCGCGAATTTCGCGTCGAGTCTTCGTCGCCCACGCGACAGACGAGGAACGTCCTGTTGGAAGCATGGAAGAGATTGTTCGCGTCGAATGTATATTTATTTGGGTTCCGGTCGAAACGAACCGCTGTCCGACGAAGTCGAGCGAACGCACGTCTCGATTTCACGAACCGAATACCGTCAGCATCGACCTTTATATCACATATACGATATACATGCAAATTTATTAACTATGCACGTTATTGAATGATTTGATGTCGAAAAAAGAAGTAAGCGGAGAGAGGCGTAAATTCATAAAAAGGACTGGTGCGCTGGCAACGCTTCCAATCGTCGGTGACGTCGCCGGAGCGCGGCGCGGCAGGCACCGCTCGTCGGACAAGCGCGTCGTCGGATACTATCCCTCGTGGACGACCGAGTATGGTCCGCGAGACGTGCCCTACGACACGGTCACGCACCTGAACTACGCCTTCCTCGAACCGACCTCGGAGGGTGAAGTCAAACTCGCAGTCACCGGAGACGCCGCGCCCGAACTCTTAGAAAAGTTCCGAACGGTAACGTACGAGCAACCGGACACATCGTTCATGTTTTCCGTGCAGGCCGGATGGTACTCCGGTCGGTTCTCCGATGCCGCCCTCACGGCCGAGCGACGGGCACGATTCGCCCGAACCGCCATCGAACTCGTGCGAAAGTACAATTTCGATGGTATCGACATCGATTGGGAGTATCCCGACGGGACGATTCGAGAGAGCGACCCGCACAACTTGGTACTCCTCCTGCGCGAAATCCGACGGCAACTCGACGAAGCAGAGCGAGCGGACTGCCAGCGGTACGAATTGAGCATGGCGGCATCGGCCAACCCGTCGACCATCGACTCACAGAAAGTCGGCGCGTTCAGCGACGACGTGGACTTCCTGAACGTGATGTGCTACGACCTCCACGGAACGTGGAACGAGCGCACCCATTTCAACGCGCCCTTGTATCCCGTGCCGGACGCGCCGAACGCGACACCGTCGCTCACCGCCGACCACGCGATGCACCACTGGGCAAGCAAACCAATAGCGAAGGAGAAACTCCACTTCGGGCTTCCGTTCTACGGACGCACCTTTGAGAACGTGCAAAACGAACACCCCAGCGACCACGGACTGTTTCAACCGTTCGAAGGCGGGAGCGCCATGGAGTACGGTGAAATCATGGAGAACGTCCGGCACGGTTCCGATTACGAGTACCACTGGCACCCAGAAGCAAGGGTACCGTGGCTGTACTCGGCGGAAGAAGGTACGTTCATCTCCTACGACGACCGTCACTCCGTCAGGGAGAAGACGAAGTACGCCGTGGACAACGACTTCGGCGGGATGATGTGCTGGGAACTCTCACAAGACCCCGACAACGTCCTGCTGGAGACGATAGATAGACACATCTGACGTCACTGACGGGGGGGATTTCACTGGTTGCGAGGCCGTTACTGAACCACCCCGGAATCCCCTACGCGTGTGCCAGTTTCAACTCGATGATGTTCTTCGCTCGCAGGAGTTCCTCCAGATGTTTCTCGTCGGGGTCAGCACTGATACGACTCGACGGGCCGGAGACGCTTATCGCTCCGATAACCTGACCGTTCTCGTTCTTGATGGCGACCGCGACACAGCGGACGCCGCGCACACGCTCCTCGCTGTCGACGGCGAATCCGGTCTCTCGAATCGTCTCCAGTTCCGTCGCGAGTACCTCACGGTCGGTGATGGTTTTCGCGGTCCGAGCGGGAAGCCCCCGCTGTTCGAAGATCGCTTCGACTCGACTCTCGGGCAGGTACGCGAGAATGGCCTTTCCGAGAGCGGTCGCGTGGAGAGCGACGTGTTTTCCGGGATGGGTGTCGAGCGGAATGGACGTGTCCGCTTGCGCGTCGTAAATGTAGACACCGCGCCCGTCCTCTTCGACGAGGAGGCTCGCCGATTCGTCGGTTTCGGCGGCTATCTCGTCGATTTCGGGTTCGGCTACCTCGAAGATTTTGCGCCGAGACCGGGCGTACTCGCCGATTTCGAGGAACCGAAGGCTGACGCGGTAGATGTTGTTGTCTCTAACGACGTAACCTCGCTCGACGAGCGTTCGAAGGTGGTTGTAGACCGTGCTATCGGGGAGATCGAGATGAGCGGAAATCTCCGTGAGACGGGCTCCGTCGAGTTCGCGGAGGGTTTCGATGATGTCGAACGACCGCGCGGTCGTCCGAACCGGGGTGTTCGACTCGCCAGTCATTTGCTTTCTTTGATCATATTTCCAGCGTGAGGTAATATATTTTCCTTTGGAGGTAGCAGAGATGCCACGAATAGAGTATATAATTTTTATGATCATTTCGTTCGTCGTCTCGACTACGGGTTCTGTCGTCGGAGTTCGATGTAATTTCTGACAGAATAATAGTGGTAGGCCTATACAATATTGAAGGCCATAGAGGAGGTACGACTGCTCCGCGGCTAGCACTTAGACTACAACGTACGATGGGAGTCGAGTTTCGCTCTTCGGCATGTGAAACTTCGTTTTCGGTGTCAATTATTTGGTGTGTTCGAAGCGTTTTTTCGGTGATATTCGGACGAATTGACCGATTCGGTTGAGACTAGCCAGAGATATCCAACGTTCACAGTCATCGTGTTTTTCGGTGAGTTTGTGGAGGACAATGGGCGAGAACAGTGTCACACCGTCCGAACAACGCGGTGCCGAGCAGTACCTTGGTGCCGATGGAATTGCCCCAATTATACAATAGTAACTGGGTTCAGACCGTCGAAGTGCACTAACACTAACGCTCCAGAAGAGGGCTTGAACTCCAACGTGGAACGTACAAATGACAAATATATTTCATGATTAGGATTTTATATCGGATTCAGCGCGTTCTTCGATACTGAAGATGGAACGCTCACAACGAGAGGTCACAACCCACTACGGCAGTGTTACAAAAACGATGGCTATCGGGTAATGGAAGAGATGGCAGAGCGCATCCCCAGTGTGAGCTACAATTGAGGAAATCGCTATGCGTAGTATCTACAGTTCAGTTGCTCACGGAAGCGACTCGGTAGTTTCGAGGAGATCGTCGTCGGTACGCCACCGGTATAATCGGCCTTCGTTCTCAAAGCGGTCGAAAACGCCATCCTGCATCCAACCGAACGGGTGGTCTTCGTCTTCGTACTCCCGCTTGAGGACGTGACTCTTCGAGAAGTACTCGGTGGTGCCGACGAGCAAGCCCTGCTCGACGAGGAAGTCGCTGGGATCTTTCTCGGCAACACCCACAAGGTATGTGACGAGATCGGCGATAAGACAGAACTTCTGGATGCTGTTGTCCCATTCGCCGCGGATATCGACCATTCGGAAGGCGTAGGCGTCTTCGCGGCGGTTCAAACGGTCGGTGACGAGGTTGAGTCGGCGGATTGGCTCGCGGTCGTAGTTGCCGAGGACGAAATACGAGCGGTCGTTCTCGTAGACGGGTGTGAGTTCGCCCAGTGTCTGGATGATATCTTCGTTGTCGGCGAGCGAGATCTCGTCCTGGTTGAGTCGGTCGGTCGCGTTCGTGAGGATTTCGTCGGGGACTGGCGACTCCTCGTCGGGCATACTCCACTGGTTTCACGGAGATCGTATAGAATTTACTGTGTAGTTTACGAGGTAAGATAGTGTTGTCTACTCTGGAGTGATTTACTCTAGGGTAAACTACTTGTCGGGCCAGCACGTAGAAACCAGTATGAGTACCGACCTGAGCACGGGCGAAAGCGCGGACGCACGTGAACTGGTGCATTTCGTCACCCAGCAGACGCGGTTCGCACTCGTCACCAATATCCTCCAGCATCCCCGCCAACTCCCCTCGATGTACGAACTCGAACAACTCAACCCGAGCGTCAGCGAAGCCACCGTCTACAAGCACATCCAGAAACTCATCGACGCTGGCATCGTGAAAGAAGTCGCGTTATCGGCCGACGAGCGTCGGCAAGGCTATCCCTGGAAGTTCTATGGGCTAACTGACGACGGTCGCGGGTTCCTCGACTCACACAACCTTCTAGAAGCTGAGGAGACGCTTCAACGGATCTACGAAACAATCAGCGACAAACCCGACAAGATGGTCAAATACGAGAATGCACCTCGGCCCAATGAGAAATAAGCTCTCACCCTACTCGCTCACAGTGACACCGTTTGTTCCATGAGGGCGTGAAGGAGGTCACTGGTCGGTAAGTCGAGGTTGCCATCGACTATTTTTTGTTTTACAGTCGCCGAATCCGATCTGTTTGAACGTAGCTAGAAGGAACGACCCCGGTCTTGTTCGGTAGCATACTTTAGGAACACGTTACCAATTAGCAATCGATGAGCTACGACGTAGTTTTCGAAAACGCACGAATCATCGACGGCACTGGATCACCGTGGTACCGCGGCGAGGTTGCAGTAGATGATGGACAACTCGAAGCAATCGGTCGGGTTGGCGACGATGCAGAAATCGTAGTCGATGTGGAAGGGAGCGTCATTGCGCCAGGATTTATAGATATCCATACACACTCCGATTTCACGCTGCCAGCCAACCGCGATGCGCACAGCAAGGTCAGACAGGGAGTTACGCTCGAAATTGTCGGGAACTGCGGGACAAGCGCCGCCCCGCGATACGGTTCTGCCGACCGGGCAATCGACGATTGGTTTGCGAGTAACGGACTCGCAGAAGAAGTCGATGCGAGCGATTGGGAGTCGGTCGCTGATTACTTTGAATTTCTCGAACGGGATGGCCTCTCGCTCTCCGTCGGTTCACTCGTCGGTCACGGCAACATTCGTGCCGCCGTAATCGGATACGAGGATCGTGCGCCGACGACGACGGAACTCGACGAGATGCGAACCCTCGTCGCAGAGGCCATGGAAAACGGCGCCGTTGGGCTTTCGACTGGGTTGTTCTACCCACCGGGATGCTACGCCGAAACCGACGAAGTCGTCGCACTCGCCGAAGTGGCCGCAGAGTATGGTGGAATCTATGCGACCCACATGCGTTCGGAGAGCGACGATCTCATTGGAAGCGTCGAAGAGACCCTAGAGATCGGTCGCCGTGCGGATATCCCCGTCCAAGTTTCGCATCACAAGGCTATCGGCCCGAAAAACTGGGGGAAGGTTCGATATACCCTTCGACGGATGGAACTCGCCCGCGAACGCGACGGTATCGAAGTCCAATGCGATCAATATCCGTACATCGCGTCGTCAACCAGTCTCGGTGCGCTCTTACCCAATTGGGCACACGACGGTGGTGACGATGCACTCATCCAGCGGCTTCTCGACGAGGAAGAGCGTGCCCGAATTCGAGAGAATTTGGCCACGGATCGAACGAGTGACTGGGATGGTATCCTCGTGACGAACGTACAAAATCCAGAACTGCAAGAGTACCAGGGAAAGACGATTGCCGATATCGCTGACCACGATGACGACGACCGACCTCCCGCCGAGATATTGCTCGATATCGTTCTGGAGGACGAAAACCGAACGATGCACGTTAGCTTCGGGATGGACGAAGACGACGTCGAATACGTGATGGGTCACGACCTCACGATGGTCGGCAGTGATGGTTCCTCGCTTTGCCCGTGCGGCCCGTTGGGTGAAGGCGTTCCCCACCCCCGGAACTACGGCACATTTCCGCACGTGCTCGGAAAATACGTCCGAGAGAAGGAAGTCATCCCATTGGAGGAAGCCGTCCACAAGATGACCGGAATGCCCGCTGCCAGATTGGGTATTGATGACAGAGGAATTCTTAAACGGGGCGCTCGTGCCGATCTCACTGTTTTCGACCCCGAATCGATTCGTCAGCCAGGTGACTTCCTTGATCCGGCTAACTACCCCACTGGTATCGAACACGTCCTTGTCAATGGGGAATTCGTCATCAGAGACGGCGACCACACTGGAACTCGACCGGGGGAAGTAATCCGGTAGTGACGACCTGTGTGACGGCAAAATAGACGCCAATTATTGTTTCCATCCAGCCAAAACCTCCAACGGTGTATTACAGCATTCGACGCACTCCACACAAACCTTCACGACACACGCAAAGCGTTCGATACCTTCCCAGGGACGTGAAAGTCGAGATTATCGATGCGCTCGACGATACGTTGCTCGCCGCGGTCGCCAACTGAGGTCACGATGAACAGAAGATCGCTCGCGGTCATTAGCGAGAGCTCTCTCATGCTGCAGACCGAACCAGCATTCCTACACGGATTTCCGTCTCCGGTGACGGATACAAACATAGATACTTGTGTTCATAGACTCATAATTTGGATAGATGGAAATCCCCGACGAACTATGCTGTCTCTTTAGCAGCGAAATCGAAGCAACGGATGGGTCACACACGCTTAGAGTGCCGACCCGAGAAATTACGGATGGCCACCTCCAGCCAGACACCGCCTACCGTGTCGCGCTGCTCAAACAACCAGCGCCAGCGGATAGCACAGCGCAAAAGACACCATCCTCGACAGCATCACCAGTGACACGAAACGAAGAGAATTCAGATCGACAGTCGAGCCCAACGACGGCCCCAGTCGAAGAAGGCGACCGCCGAACGGTCGAAATCGAAGGCGTCGGCGAACAAGGCGATGGCATCGCTCGCGTCGACCGTGGCTACGTGATTATCGTACCAGATACAGAACAACGCGACCGAGTCACCGTCGAAATCACGAACGTCACACCAAGCGTCGCCTTCGCTGAGGTCGTCGAACGAAAGGCCTACTACGAGTAGTCTTCCGATTTATTCTCCCACCATTTCCAGGATTGTTCGACCACGGTTCTCGTGGCAGTCAGTGCGAAGAAACAGCCGAATACGAGAGACGAACTAAGACCAACCGTCGCCGTGTATCGAGGAATTCTCGCCTCCGCCCGCCCTACCGGACAACAATTCGAGGAGAGTAATATCACTCGGCAAGTTCGAGGAGGACAATATCACTCGGCAAGTTCGAGAAAAGTAATATCACTCGGCAGAGTATCGTTCAGCCGCGAACCCCATTTCTTCAGAATGCCTCGAAGGCCCAAAGCAGCCAGCAAGTCTTGGAACTGCATAGACTCGAAGCAGTTATCGTTATTAGACTTCGGTTAGGGTTCACACCATTGTCTGTCACTTCTTCGGTAGAGGCAGTTAAATCCAGATATTCGAGCAGATAGACTTCGAGATGGGTAGTTTTTTATCTACAGTTTCAGTAGTTTTGCACATGCCAAACAATGACACAGATACATCAGATGATGCGCTCTCAGACATCTCTGAAGATACTGCGATAGACTCTCCCTCGAAAGACGACTCCAATCAGAAAACGATCCGTGAACTCCTCGAAGAAGATTCTGGAAAATCGGTCTTTGTAAATCGGAACCTTGTCGAACCGGACACCATCATCGACGAAGAACGCATCGTTGGCCGTGACGACCAACTTCAGGCCGTCATCGCCTATCTCAAACCTGCACTCCGTGACGAGCGACCACCCAATATGCTTCTCTACGGTCCATCTGGCACTGGAAAGTCTCTCATCGTCAACGCTGTTTGTGGACAAATCGTCGAACTTTGTGAATCACAGGACATCAACTTCGGTGTCATCAGTCTCAACTGCCAGCCGATTACCACGCTCGACCGTGCGGTCTACAAACTCGTTGAAACGGTTGCGAAAGACGTCGGTGTCGATATCGGTGTCCCAGCGACCGGAGTCTCTACTGAACAAAAGTATGAGCGCCTCTATGATTTGATCAACACGTACTACGACTCGGTCATCTTCATCCTCGACGAAATCGATCTCCTCATCGGTCGCGAAGATGAACCCGCGTACTCGAAGCTCCTCTATCAGCTATCTCGAGCCGGGAAAACGGATACGATTCATGGAACTGTGTCTGTCGCCGCCTTGACGAACGACCCCAAATTCATGGAGAACGTCGACGGGCGCTCAGAGAGTTCGTTCAACCCCGAAGACATCCCCTTTTCCGATTATGATGCGAATCAACTCCGTGAAATCCTCGAACATCGTCGTGACGCTTTCCGAAACGGTACCCTCAGCGATGACGTTATTCCATTGGTAGCAGCATTCGCTGCCCAGAGCCATGGTGACGCCCGCAAAGGAATCGATCTCTTCCGGAAAGCCGGAGATCTCGCCAACCGGCAAAACGACGACGTCGTCACGGAATCGCACGTCCGAGATTCACAAGACGAAGTTGATAAAGATCGAATGCTGACCCAAATCGAAGGGCTCTCGACACAAAAGAAAATCTCACTCTACGCAACTGCGGCCGTCGCAGTGCATACAGCCCACGCCACTACCTCCGTCCCGAGTCCGGTTGGCTACCAAGTCTACAAGTGGATTACCGAACTGTTGGACGCCGACCAGATGACGCGTGAGACGTATATCAAATACGTCAAAGAACTTAACACATACGGAATCGTGAACGCCGAACGGAAGAGTCGCGGCCGTGGCCAGGGAATGCACATGGAGTTTTCTTTCTCGGATAACCCTCGACCGATTCTCGATCTGCTCGCAGAGGATTCTCGACTCACAGCGATTGCTGGCGAAACGGAACATCTAAAGACCATCGCGCAAACGAGAATGCAGAAATTCGAAAGTTCGTAATTGCCGGACAGCGAGTTGACAGCGACCCCCTTATCGAAGTGTAACCGGCAGCCACGTCGTGAGCTAACCGCTTCTGGCTTACTATCTGGCTATCGACCCCCTTATCGAAGTGTATTGACTACCTCCAACGGAACAGTGCACAATCGCCGTCTCTCCGGAGAGACGGTTGTACCCCTGCATCGAAGTGTATTGTCACGTTAGAGGCGCTCTCAAACGCAGAATCCATACGCAAGAGATGTTAGGAGTAGAATCGAAGAAATGCAATTCGAGAAGTTTATTTGTCGAAGCGTTTTGATTACTGGAGACGTAGTACGGCCCCGTCATCGAAGTGTAATCGAAGACAATATCAATAGCAAGCGTTAGTGTCTCTCACATCTACTACCCCCTTATCGAAGTGTAAATCCTCGGTTGTACATTGCTTGTGATACATGCGTTCTTGCTTTCAACGGATGTTACAGGTATGGATAAGATGCGTTTGACCGTTTACCCCGTTGTCGAAGTGTAACAGATGGTTCCAAAATAATGAGAAGTCAATTTTTCCCACACCAAACTTATTTTTATATTCTACCGATCTATTTCGTCAAAAACGGTTAGTCGAGGGATGACAAGCCGATACCGTCGACCAGTGGTTTCCGCTCGCAGACAACGAGTTCTCGACGTGAAGAAATAGAAATGACGATTCAAGGAAGAATAGTAGACGGTACCACCCCCACCCCATTATCGAAGTGTAACTCCTGTTTGGTGGGATTCTGATCCAAATTCACTTCTCAGCTCTCGTTACAACACTTCATACAGGGATATAATCGCGGTTTATCGTGGTTTGCGGATACTGTTTAACAAGCATCTATTTATAGGTTTCGGTTGTATAGTTAGTTGCTAAAACAGCGGTTTCTGTTATTCGCGATGCCAGACACTGCCGATTCGTTCTATGCGTTGACTTTCCCATGGTTCCAAGTGTTCGTCACTTTCGAGTTTACACTTCGATAACGGGGGGAGGGGGTTCGTCTTCTCGTCTCTTCTCAGCCTGGGACAACCAACCTTTCCTATCTCCAGACACCCTTGCTCACTCCACCGACCATCGAGAAACGTGAGCGACCTACGTCTGTCCCAGTCGAATATGGTGTCAGCGATTGGAGGTCTAGTGACTATAGATTCTGTCGAGGCTAAATCGATCCCGCGTGTACCGTCATCATACGTCACGTTCGTTGGTGCAGTCGTAGAACACTTTTATATTACTGGCAGTAGCGCGTAGGGGACAAAGTCCGCTCTAAATACAAGGGGCCAGTAAAATCAGACGAGTAAACTGCCTCAGGACGCAAACCCGAAACGATTCACCAGTCACTAACATTATCTCATTAATCGAATGTCATTCCATAACCCCATTCCTCCAGATGAACCTCGGCTTCGTCGAGATGCCGAAGTCCGACCTTCATAAGGGCTTCCCGAAGGTCAGTGAGAGACACGTCGTCATCAAACCGCTCTTCGAGTTCCCGAAGCGCGTCCCGTTCTGCACTCTTAGTATCCTTTTGAAGGAACAGTGGCACTCGGTCGCGCCCATCCTGAACCCCGTCACGGCGGAACTTGTACGGTATCTGCATGGACTGTTGGCGTGTTGAGCGCTGTGAATCAGCTGTGTCGGTCGCTTCTGTCTGGTAGTCAGTAGGCGACCTGGTGTCGGTGCTGTCTGACTGGTCGGTTGTTTTTGACTCTGTCTTCGTTGAAGTAGTGTCTTCAGCGAACGGATCTTCACCAGCCCCCTCTTTCATTCCCGTCATGCGGTCACCACCTCGTGGTCAAGATCGCCCGGTTCTGGTGGGTTCGGGGCTTCGAGACCAATTTGACTCTCAAGATGGCGTGCCACTCGGTCGAATTGTGCCAGTGTTTCGAGTTCGTAGTCACGATGGCGATCACGGTGTTCGCGGACGTACGTGAACGCCGAACATTGTTGCATCCAGCACCCCTCCATCAGTGATGCTCGTTCCCCGATTATCTCTGGAATCGGGTACTCGATCCCATGGAGAATCTTCCGCTGGTCGCGCGTGTCTTTGAAGCCAATCGGGAGCGCTCCGAGAACGCCGACCTCGACATCCAGTTGGTTTTCGAGGCCAGTGACGAGCGCTTCAAGACCTTCAACGGCCGCCCGACCCTTTGCAGTAGGCTCTACAGGTATGACTAACGACCGTGTTGCGTGGATGGCGTTGTAGAGGTGTGGTCCTTCAGTTGCTGGTGGATCGCAGATGAGCACATCATACTCGTCAGGGACTCCCGCTTCACGGAGTACGCGAAGCAGTTGCGCGTGCATTCCAAACGCCTCGCCCATTGCCTCTGCCTGATTTTTCTCGCGTTGGAGATACTCCGCGAGGTCAGAGAGCATGTTGTGTTCTGGGATAATGTCCACGCCGTCGACTGTTCGAATAAGATCGGCGAAGTCACCTTTCTGACGACGAATCATATGCCGGACGATATTATCGACGGCTTCCGTTCGTTGGTCATCGACATCGAAGAGGCGCGATAAGTCTCCGTCTTGTGGGTCAAGCGGTACCACGAGAGGCTTGAGACCCCCGCGTGCGTGCGCTACAGCGAGGTTTGCCGCAGTTGTGGTCTTCCCAACCCCGCCTGCCTCGCTGTACGTTGAGTACGCTAACATATTCCATTCATGAGAGCCATTCATCTTGAAAGTTCGTCAGACAAATTCATGATTTGTATTATTTTATGGATGCAATGAATGTAGTTTGTTCCTGGTTCTGCTGAACACACCTAATGAACACACCTAATGAACACGACCAGTGACTGAAACTGATGAATGGTACTGATGAATGCAACTATGTGGCGCACCCTTGACTATACTTAATGAAGAAACTCTTGGACTTACTGAGTACACACCGTGGATTTCATCGGTGACTGTATCGGGTGAACCCCGTTGTTGAGTCCATTCTTGGAAACAATATCTGACAAACGTGGTCTGTGACGGCCGCATTCATTAATGAACACAACTAATGAACATCTCTTTGTTCGCTATCTTCCCTCCGTCAGTTGGCGTGAAGTTGCGATAGCTGGTTCATCACCGCATCTGTCCAAGCCTCCGATTTTTGCCATGTCCACTCTACCGTTTCAGCGAGCGGTTGTACTACATAGCGATATTTGACATCGCCATCTGCAACGTTGCGTGGATACCGATTCACCAACTCCCGTCCGTGGAGAGCTTTTAGTCGCTTGCCGAGGTTGCTTTATCACGTTCCAGAACGGCAACAATTGTTCAAAAATACCTCGTCAACGGGGCGATTGTTGTTCTCGTCGAATAATAACGGTACAGTTTCATTTGATCTCCTCGGTTGATTCGCGTCTGTTGTTTACAAGAGATGACGGCGTAGCGCTTCCGTAACTTCGTCACACTCATGATGAACCCAATGTGACGCGTCCGGAAACATCTGTACCTGACCGTCCTCACAGTAGTCGACGCTCTCTTCGGCCATCGAGGGGAGGAGTGCTATGTCGTCTTTTCCCCAACAAATCAGCGTCGGTTGGGTGACGGTATTGCGTGACGGACTGTCCGAACGACGGAACCCACGATACCAGTTGATTCTCGGTGTAATTCCAGTGTGGCGCCAGGCCGCCTTGTAGCAGGTAATCGTTTCTTCGTCGAACGTCCCAGGGTTGGACGTTATTTCGAGAGAATCAACCATATTGGCCATATCGTTCCGAGTCAACATCCATTCGGGGAGCTTCGGCACCTGATAGAACCAGACGTACCAGCTCCGCGCGATTTGCTGGGGACTGGATCGTAACGTATCTCGATACACTTTCGGATGGGGGACGTTGAATATCCCTAATCGATCGACCATAGAGGGGTGACGGAGTGCTAAATTCCAGGCGACGAACCCACCGAAGTCGTGCCCGACGATGTGGGCAGATTCTCGACCCTCACTGTAGATCAATTCGCGCACGTCAGCGACTAGTTCCGATTGTCGATAGGCATCGATTCCGTCGGGTGCTTCGCTCAGATTACAGCCCCGCTGGTCAGGGACGACCACACGGAAGTCGGCCTCGACGAGCGAACAGATCTGATCGCGCCAGCCGTACCAGAAATCGGGATGTCCGTGTAGGAGGACGACCAGTGGCGCGTCGGGGTCGCCAGCGGCGACGACGTGTAATTGCACGTCGTTGACGTCGCGATAGGTGGATTCAACATCGCAATCGGTGAGTAACGATTCATCAGTGTTTATGACTGTATCTCCGGTCGTGGGTGGTTTCGTGACTGACATCGTGTTATCCGTGTGTGGAAATACGCGGCAGCGCTGAATACGAGGACTGCCGCACCGATGTGGCTCCTTTTAAATTCTCGATCTCCAATTTGTAGTGTGTTCAGAGTTTTCCGCCGGAACGGTCAGTGACCGTGGCGGGAGTCAGTGAACGAGTTCGGTGAACACACGTTCTTCGGCTTTCCGAAGGTGCTCACCGACCGTTCCAGAAGAAATCCCGACTACCTCGCCAATGTCTTCGAGGGACACTTGGCGAGGTTCACTATAATATCCCAGATCAACTGCTACCTCAAGCACTTCTTTTTGCCTAGCTGTAACCATCCTGTTTAACGATGATTTATTAGCGTTGTAATCGCCCATCTTGAGTATTTCAAACGCGAATTGTCCCTTCTCCTCAGCATATTCGTACAGTCTTCTGAATGTTTTATCAGTTCCTAACCATGTGATTTTGAGCTGGTTATCGGACGTGAAGTGAATTGGTGTCTCGATTACCAGAAACGATTTTCGTTGCAGTTCGAGGGATTGGCGAACCTCTTCTGTCGGCTCAAATTGGCTTACTGCCATCCACCGGTCATCTCCGGAAGTAAGATAACTGATGACATGTGGGGACTCCTCCATGATTTGCTCGTAGTGTTTCTTACTACCGCTCGCCTCGGCAAATAGGAGTACAGTATCATCATCAAGTAGTTCAATATGATGAATGGCCCTCCGCTCGATAGACGGGGCGTCTGTCAGTTTCTTCCCGAGTGGATGGAACGCCTTTCCTCCGTCTGGTTTAACTAATACTGTGAGATATCGCATACAAGAACCAGGAGTGCGCGGAGTTAAACAACCACGGCTTATGCCACTTAAACTCCATCGCGGTGAGGCAGTGTACCTACTGAGCTACACGGGGAATTTATACCCTATCGACGATGCAACCAATGGCAGAAACGGTTGACCACCGTTCATTTCGTGAACGATGTGGTCACAGATTTCTCCCAATAACGCCATCGTCAGCCGTACTTCACACATTTCGAATGCGTTTCAATTAACTAATTTCAGCGAATATCTGCGGTTGTGAGCGATGGCTTCTACATCACAGTCGGCAACAAAGAACTCGGCATGCTCCCCGGCAGCATGCTGGCTCTAGTGGTGGACTTGGCGATTGCCGAGTACGGAGCGTACGACTACCCCCAACAGTCGGCAGCAATCGAGAACTCGGTCGAAGTAGACGCTCCCGCCATGGGGAAGAACGTGAATTCGATATGACTAGCGACACCACGCAGTTCAACTCGGACTCAACGCCAACTCGCCGGTCGTGACGGCGGATATACGTTGACACTGCTGAAGAAGGAGATCGGAACCGGACAATACCAGAGGTTGTGATTGATGCCTTCGATGCATATCAGTGAATCCACCCCTGTTCACACCTCCGAAACTGTGCGAGACATCACAACCTCGGAGGATGGATTTGATGCGTGCCTTCTGTTCTCTGCGGACATCATGAAATCGATTCCTGATTCGTTGAAACAGTATCCCGATGTACTGCTTGGTCGACCTCGCGACCCACCGGCAGGCTTATCTATACATGCAACCGTCTAGTTGCATGTTGTCCCATGACCTCTAACGACGACGTATTCCGGGCCTTGGCCGACAGCACGCGGCGGTTGATCCTAGAGGAATTGACGGACAACAGTGAACAGACGCTCTTCGAACTCTGTGCGCGCCTGACCATGGAGCACGATGTCGACATGTCCCGACAAGGGGTGAGCAAGCACCTCGAAGTCCTTGAGGAGGCCGGTCTCGTCACCTCGACGCGTCGCGGCAGGACCAAAGTCATGGAGTTCGGTGGCGCAGACCATGTCAAGGCAGCAGCAGCCTGGATGCACCGTCTGACCGAGAACGACACCAATACGGAACCCGAGAGGAGTTAACCAAATGGAAATTACTGTAACAAGCGTACACGTTGATGACCAGCAGAAGGCCCTGGAGTTCTACACGAACGTCCTCGGCTTCGAGAAGAAGACCGACGAACCAGTTGGTGAGGCGAGATGGTTGACCGTGGTCGAACCGAAATCACCCGATGGCGTCGAACTGTTCCTAGAATCCATAGGGAGTCCAGAAGTAGCTGAGGAGCTCGAAGCGTACCGCGACGCGCTCGTCACCAACGGCATCCCCTGGACGCAGTTCGGGTGTGAGAACGTGAAGGCCGAATACGAACGCCTGAGCGAGCAAGGCGTCGAGTTCACCCAAAAGCCGATGACCGCCGGGGGCGTCACGATGGCCGTCTTCGACGACACATGCGGGAACCTCATCCAGATCATCCAACAGTGATGGATCTGGTGGACAAAGCCAACCACCAGATGCCGACTGCGACACGTACTCTTGAGTTCGGTGTGAAGTCAGTCAGTTTCGCTCTTGAGTGTAGCGTACCGGCAATCGATTTTTCGGGGAGAATCGACTCCGTGAGATGTACAGAGAAAGGGCCGTCCCGGCTGTTGATTATCTACCGGTAAGACGATCCGATGGAACAGCGTGGCCGCCGATTGACCGACGCATTCGTCGCTGCTCTTGGACTCCGCGAACACCTCCGTGAAGGCACGGATTTCTGTACTGCGCTCACCGATCTTACGCTTCAGATAGAGACACTCGAAGATGGGTATCCTGAGTGGCATCCCGCTTCGTATCCATTCGTTGGCATGCTCAAGCTCTTCCTCTACCTCGAAATTACCGGGGACAGTTATCGGTCGCTCACACGTCACCCGGAACTCACAGACGTGTTCGGTCTCAAGCGAATCCCTGACGAGTCGGTCCTCTCACGGACGTGGCGCAATCGCTTCGACGACGGTGTTCGAGGCTACATCACCGCCAGCGCACACCTCTTAGTCAAGGAAATCCACAACGAGGACCTCTCTGTTCCCGAAGTCCGGCCACTAGAAGAGGTCAAGCAGCCATCAGAAGAGGATGCTGACTCGGCTGAGGATGCTACCGAGTTCTCTGACGAAGAAATCTACCGTACAACCCGTCTCGCTCGTGAGCATGGCTTCGGGCCGTTCGACTCCGGGAGAGCCCAGAACGCGACGTACGAGGATACACGATTCTTCGAGCTCCAAACGTTCATCGGAATGGTCAATTGTGGTACTCCACAAGGCGCAGTACGGTTCAAATTCCGTCGGGGCACAGAATACGGTCCTCACGGTGACACGCACCTCCGTGCAGTCAAGCAATTCAATCCCGAAGATCTGCTCGAAGGATTTCAACAGGCGACAGAACGGTTGCTTTCGGTGATTCAATCAGAGTCCTCGTTTCGCCGTCCAGTCACGGTAGCGATTGATATCACGACCATTCGCTACTTCGGTAATGTAGAGGGAATGCCGATGGTCAGCGGCACGAAAGACGGCAAAGGACGGGCATTCAAGTTCGCCACGCTCTCAATTGTTGGATGGAATATCCCACTGATTCTCGCTGTCGAACCGGTTCGTGAGAGTTCATCATGGGACGAGAACCCGCCGAACCGGATTCATCGCGTGGTCCGACGACTCGTTCGACGCGCACAGGAGCACGTCCCCATCGAGATGGTGCTGTGCGACCGCGAATTCGACTCGATGCAGGTATCTCAGACGCTCTTGAATCTCGACGTCAACTATCTCATCCCGAAGCGAATCCACAGTACCGAACGCGAAAACATCGAGACGATGGACGAAGATGGGCAAGAAGTCGCCGTTGAATCGGCTACTGTCCATGTCGATCATGGGTCGCACGCGATGCAGTTTCTGTACGTCCCCTCAACGAAAGGAGAGGGCACAGCGGTCTTTGCGACGAACCTCTCAGTCGGTTCCAAGGAAGCTGAGACGTTCTGCCGCCGTTACAGCCGCCGCTGGCAGATCGAGAACGGGTACAAGAGCATCAAGAACGACTTCTTGGCGAAGACATCGTCGAAGGACTATCGAGTGCGGCTGTTCTACTTCGTGTTCGCGGTGCTACTGCACAATATCTGGCGGCTTACCGATTTCCTGTTGAAGGCTGGTGTCGGTGGTGAGATGGATTACGCTCCGGTTCTGACAGCTGGCGAGTGTGTCGAGTTGGTCTGTTCAGCACTGATTCCGCCGGATTAACGCTTAACGCCGACTCGGCCCGCCCATCGTGAGTGGCGACACTCTGCGAGAGGTCGAATTTTAGGCTGTATTCGCGTAGTCAATGGCATTTCACCGAGAAAAGTAGTCGATACACTATCAATGAGATTCACCTGAACTACGATAGGTATGAAAATACGCGAAAATAGTCCATCCTCCGAAACTCTGCATCTTCCGGTGACTCTTTTTTATATAGCTATATGTGGTTTACCAAATCGGATTCGTGCGTTTCAGCGGATTTTACACGGTAAATCAGCGTTTTCGACGCACGGCTATTCACTTCCACTTAACCGAGTAAGCGGAAGTAGACTCACCCCGGGAGTGCCCAACCAATCTATGCGTGGACACTACTCCCCAAAAACAAGCTCCTACTCCTCGAGGCGATACTCTGGCTCGAACATCCATCGGTAGCGCGGATGCATTCAGGTAAAATGCATTATCCTGAGTCCCTGGAGCGCCTATACGCCTTCTGTTCGCCGACGATCAACGTGCCGGGAGCCCGACCCGTCCAATCCTCCTCGAGTATCGGCGTCTTGTCGATCGAGTTCATCAACCGATCGTATGTGAGAACCCCACTGAAACCATGGTATAATCCGATTACCAGCCACTTGTCGCCATCATTATCCAGAATTCTCGTCACGACTCGCTCGGCATCGACCTATGATCGGCAAGCTTCGATTTCGGTTCGGAGCTCGCTGTGGAGCATATTATAGAGCGGTGTGTCACGAAGCGAACTCTAGTCTCAACAGCAGCTACAGTAACCCCTTCCGTGTCAGAGTGAAAGTGAACACCACGTAGAGAGGGTTATTGCAGGTTCTTCTGGAGTATCTATAAGACACTCTAATTAAATAGTGAATATCAATGCTAACAATTGAAATATTGCTCTCAGTGAACAGTCCATGCGACCGAGCGGAGGGACGATAATCAATGGGCCTTTTCGACCGCGGATCGGGCTCGGAGTACCGCGAGGAAGCGAAAAAGCTGGTTGCGAATGCACAGAGCGAGTCAGTGACGATGGATATCCTAACACAGACGAAGGGGTCTACGTTAGGGATTGTCCAGTACTTCAACGATGGCCCGCTCATCACTCATCTCGAAACGGGTGAGCAACCACATTTTATTTACCGGTCGATGCAGCCACTGAAGACGGACGATGGTGAGAAGTTCAAATTCGGGGTCAATTATCGGAATTTCGTCGCTATCACAGACCGTCGCGTCATATTTGCGACTCCGTCGAAAGATGGCGATCTGATTATTCCGATCCCATATGACTCAATCACACTCGTCCGGATCGCACCGCATGGTTCGACGAGATTCTCCGGGGTCGATCGCGTTTTTGAAATCACGACCGACGAAAAGACTTACACCTTCAATTCTGATCGCAATCTCACCGACATTAATGACAACGAATTGTTGGCAATGGCGGAGTACGTCGTCAAACAGAACGACGACATCGAGCTAGTAGATGAGGTTTCAGCGAAGGATGAAGCAATCGATGACGCCGACCCGTCTGGTGACGAGGATGTGCTCGACGAGAACGTGATTGTGCAGTTCTCTGGCGGAACACTGCGGATACCGAACCTCGAGACCGGTGGCGACCAGGAAATACACAACCCCGGTAGGCCTACCTGGACGAAAGCGGCGACAATCAAAGGGAATGATTACGAAACGAGGCTGAAAGAGGTGAAGGTCACGATCGATGAGGTGTATATCCGAGCGGGAACTCCGGAGAAAGGCATCGCACATATGATGGAAGAGCAGGAGATCACTCGACGGTACTACCAAATCGAAGCTGTCGACTACAAATCCGGGTACGATCATGGGATGCATCTACATAGTGGTAGCTTAGTCTACCAACTCGAGTTCCCCTCGAAAAAAGTGGAGAAAGAGAAGATTATGCAGGCGATCGAGTACATCCGAGATCGTATTGAGGAGGAGCAGACTGAACATTCGCGATCGGAGGAGGATCCCGACTCAGACGAGGGGCGTGCTGATCCGCTCGAAAAATTAGAGAGACTGTCTGCCTTATACGAGAACGGCGCCCTCTCTGACGAGGAGTTTGAGACGAAGAAAGCTGAGTTACTGGAACAGATTTGATTACTGAGATCGACATACGAATGTGAGTGTATAGGAGCCAGCCACCCCTCAAGAACAAATGATATTTTACTGCTTAATTACCTTGTAGTAACTGATGTCTCTAAGTGACCCGCTAGAATTACAGCAACAGATACTCAAAGCGGTCAAGTGCCTATATCCACCGAACCAATTCGAGGTCGAGCCTAGCGTCCGAGATCAGTTGGATCTGCCAGAAACAACAGGAGAGTATACAATTGGAGATATAGACCACGTAGTGCCAGCAGCGATTGAAATGAAGCGAATACACGGTCGCTACAATGCTCTAAAAATGCTCTACTATAATTTCAAGCGTATGAGAGATTTAGGAGGCTCGATTAGTGCAGAGGTGTTTCTTCTCATGGTAGAATACTGTGAGATCGATGATCTTGCTTTTGATATAGACTATGTTAGTGGAGATGTGAAACCAAATAATCCAGCAGCTGCTGTTATACGTGGATGTGCCTTTTTTGAACAATATCTCCAAAACACTATTCCATGGAATGATTTTATTGATCATAACGACCCATCCTTCGCCAAACTACTCAATATATCTACATACGATGAGGTGAATTTTCTCACGGATATTGAGCGTCGCGTTGGTCATCTTGTCCGAGCAATTCGTAACGATGTCGCACATCGGTCTTGGCTTGATATGCAGTATTCTTATGATGCTATTTTGCTAGGGGTTCGGGCTATGACATACCTGCTTGAACAGCAGATACGAAATTATGATGCAGGCGGTGAGCTTAGTGTGCCTGCCGAAGCCGAAAATATCGACCCACAAGAAGCGTATCTCTCCAAAGCAGAAAATGAGTTTGGTTGGTCATACAATTCAGATCGAAAATACTGGGAAACTGTGAATATCGAAGAGACACCCTCATAACGAGTAGAGCTAACCAACAATATTACGAGAAACATAAACGTTGATAGTCGGAGACTGCATCCTGAATTCATATGACTTCGCTTGAAAAGAGCGTCGCGGTTGAATGTCAAGAGTGCACCCTCGGTGAGGACGCCGATGACTATAACGAGATGCTCACATTTGCAGAGAAGCATCAGGAACACACCGGTCACTCGGTCAGATGGACAACCAACACTTCGCCTCCGGATGTAGGTATCGAGGAGGGTACGAACGTTGAACTAGAATGCCGGACTTGTGATGAGACATGGTCATTTGATTCGTTTGAAGCTGCCGAGACATTTCGAAGTGAGCATGCCGAATATACAGACCACGAAGCAAACGGTACTACAGAAACCACAGTCTGGACCGGTCACTGCAACCGATGTGGTATCTCCCAGACGTTCTTGGAACGTGAGAGTGTAGAGACTTGGTGTGACGACCACCGCTCGCAGAGTAATTGTTCGGATAAAGATCTGAGTTCACTCAGCAGGCGCGATCAAATCAAGAACTTCAAACAACTCATCCAGGAACTTGAAGATGAATACGACCATGGAGCACCCATTCCGTTTGTTGTCTTGTCAGCGGAGGAACAGGGATGGTCACAAATCAAAGCGCAACAAGAGGTTGATAACCTTAAGCAGAAAGGGGAGGTCTATGAGCCAGCAAGAGGTCATCTTCGCACTACTTGATTATCTCTCGGACGGGAACCTGATTCACCCGTATTGAAAGTGAACGCTCCCAGTAGATCCAACTCAACCGGTGTATAGGATAATTTGATTTTATACAAACAGACGGCCAGGCGGGGGAAGCGATCGTCCACGGGAAAAACTGATGTGCGTTCGCATACAACCGTATACTGTCGAGCGTCGTTGCTCGGCGTCGTTCAAACAAAATAAATACGAGGTCATCGGGAATGAGTGCTCGATTGGAACTCTATCACTCACCCCGATCCCGTTTTGCTACCACCAAGCCAGCAGCGATGAGTACCCAACCAGCTACGTTCTGATTAGCTACGATGGTCGCGCCAGCGGTGATAAGCGCCACGGGTACACCGTTCGTGGGTGTTCCGTTGGCCATTTTTTGTCCGTCTTTTACAACGGACATGCGGAGGGTTTTCACGGCAATAGTATAAAACAGGGGCAGACGCTAGTTAGTATCTCATACTAACGTTTGATAATCGATTTTTGATATCCAACGCTACCCTGTTCAAAACAGAATTGACTGAGACGATACAAAGAGCTTATGCGAGCAGGAAAACGAGGCAAAATTAGATCCAGAGGCGACTCAGCATGTACCGACACGGCCACCTCGGCATCACACTTCTCATTCTCGCACCAATTTCCTATGCACTCGTCCAAACTGGTCAGTTCGCACTTACTGGGTTGCTCGTTCTTGGCGTCCTCATTATCGAACCTCTTCCTGATAACGACCACTGGGTACCTGGACTCTCGCACCGTGGCGTGAGTCACTCGCTGCTGACCGCTGGCGTCATTGGACTCATATGTGCCGGTTGTGGTTGGCTTCTTGGACGGTATCTGACTGTCCCACTTGCACATTGGATGCAGACGAGTGTCCTTCCAGCGACCAATACGACGGTAGTTGTAATCGCGACTGAGCAACTTGCCGCACTCACTCCCGAGACACTCGCCGGACTCGGGTTTGTCATCGGCGTTCTCGGTATTTGTGCCCATCTCGCCGGTGACATCATTACGGTCAGCGGTATCCATCCATTCCTCCCGTTTTCTCGGCGCCGGATCTCACTGTCACGCCTTCGTGCTGCGAGCACACTCGCGAACACCGTCTTTTTGCTGCTTGGCGTGCTCGCGATGGGGACAGTCATTTTCGCACTCTCTCCGTTCGCAGGAGCGTTCCCGTAAGGGAATCAGACCCGAATCAAGTCCCATCATAAACTGTGATGAGGCCGAGCGAGAGAGCGACGACGAGCAGTTAGAGATGTTTTGATAGCTACTCTGGCGTCACAATATCGTGCATGAATCGGTGATACTCTTCGACCGCCCAGTCGCCACGACCGACAGTCGCATACGCATTCCGTCGCTTATCGCTTGCTTTTGTCTGCTTCGAGATCAACCCTTTCTCCACGAGTCGGTCGAGGCCAGGATATAATCGGCCATGATTGATCGGCTCAGGATAGATGTCTTCTAACGCCTCCTGCAGATCAACACCCTCAGCTGGCCCTAAGCGGTAGATGACGCACAACAGGTGTGCCTGAAAGGCAGTGAGATCAGTCGGGAGATTATAGGACGCAAAATCAAGAGCGGATTCGTTCTCGTCTGGGTCAGCAGAGTCGTCCTGGTCGGATTCTAAATTAGTCATACTGGAGTGACTAATCTTCGCTACTTAAATCCTGCTATAATATATAGTGAATAATCAATGCGAAACACGTGGAAGAATACAGATCAACGCTCGTCTTTGCTGGGAAAAGATGAGTATCGACCGTCTTGACCGTCCGAAACCATCTTCAAAACGAGTCCAGATCGCTCTACCACGCCCGCTAAAATTCAGTATATTATTCATAAAGGCTAAAGTTTTTACCACGGGGAAAAGAACGAAATCGTGTATGCACCTCCCATTCCGACAGCAAGCTACGTATGTGGTCACCGCCCTGTTCACGATCAGCGTCAGTACGGGCATCGCCGCCGCTCAGCAAAGCGAGATTAACAACTCGCTCAGTGAGATCGAACAGTTCGTCGCAACCACGTTGGGCCAACTCGGAGTCATTGTCTTCCTGGTTGGCGCCGCTCTGTGGTTCGTCTCCGGGCGGAACGCGAGTCGCACACAGTGGGGCTGGCGTGCGCTCTGGGGCGGCGCTGGGATGATCGTGCTCTCGGTCAGCTATAATGTGTTCGTCACCCTCTTCGAAAACCTCGCACCGGGGATGATCGTCCCACCGTTCCTCTAACGACGGTGCGCCAGTTTCGTCTCCTGTATCTCATCGGCTGACCATCGCCCTAGACACGCTTTCCCCACGAATGCCACCACTCTCGGACACACGTCTTCGGCCACTCATTCTTGGACTCATTGTGTTGCTCCTATTGCTGAGCTCGTTTACAACTGGCGTCAGCACCGACCGATTCGCGAACGCTACTGACGTCTTCGTCTCTGATGACCCAGATCCCAATATCGGTGCACTGCCACCGTTCATTCAACCAGACCTCCGGACGATTCTTCAGTCTCCGAATATCTCGGCAGTAAATGCCAGTCGAGCTCGTGATTTCACGTATTCGACGTCCCAGCCGTCTCACGCAGTCGGGCCTCACAATCAGACGCTTGCCGAGTACCGTCGCACCAGCCTCCAGACCCTTCCGCACAATCGCTCGACGAGCGTGTGGTTTCCTGATTCGAATCGTACGAACGGTACTGTCGTTAAGAATGCGCATGTGACGATCCTCGGGACGCAGAACGGCACCCAAACCCGTCTGGGACGACCGAATACATCGTCACAAAATCTCTTCTTGCTTCCTCGAAACGGATCTATTCTCGCCTCGCTCGATTACTCGACGGCGATTCCAAATCAGACCTGTACGGTCACGAATGGCACCAAGACCTGCATCAACTACTCCATCACAAGCCAGTCCATCAATCGGTCTCTCAGAATCGGCTCGCAAACATGGACTTCCGAGGAGACCTCACAGGAAGCCGGAGCATCGCGGCCGCTCACATACACGAACGTGCGGGCGACTGGGCGGACGACAATGGTCGTGAAAGGGACGATCACAACGCAGTTGGCCATTCACAAGACCGTCTCAATCCGGACGAACTCGGGGTGGCAGCAAACGAATGTGACCTCGAATACGACTCTTCTTTCGCATACTGTTCGCGATGCAGCACCCGTCGTGATCACACCGAACCAGCACCTCAACGCGACGCAAACCCTCGTCACTGACAACGGCGAACTCAAACGCATTATTCTCCGCCTGGACGGGCCGGCGACCGTCACTAATCGCCGATACTGGAGTTACGCGTCATTCAAATCCGGGCAGATGCGCCTCGAAAACGTGTGGGGCGTCTACTCCCAGCATCGTTACCAGAATGCAACGATCGGTACCCAGCATCCCAACACGACGCTCGCACTCAATACATCACAACCGTTAGTTCCGCTCAACAGGTCGGTCAATCGCTCCTCGCCACTCAGCACGACTTCACAAAGAACAGTCCCGCCGCCAGGTGTTCTCGAGAAACAACTGATCGCCGTTCGAAGCAAGCCAGCGATTGCTCGCACAGCCTCCCAGACAGCGTCGATGGCAACCGTTAGTCGCGTTCGTACTGTTCCACTCGCTCCAGATGCTGCACCGCTCAAGCCGACCGTCAACCTCTCATCGGTTCCACCACGGGCGTCCACTCGTGTGGTTATTACGAACGTCGATCAGCCACTCACCACGCTCTATGATATTCATGGCGATGCAATTCCACTGAAAACGAGGACTGTCTCCGAACACCCAGCTTCGCTCACACTCACGAAGCAGGATAAGAGACACGTCCGGATCGAACTCACTGATGCACAGACTGGGAGCCCGGTCCCTAACCAGCCGATCTATCTCCATGGGGCCGTTCAGGGTCGTGTCACCACCAACAGCAACGGTGTTGCTGTCGTCATGCGTGATGAGAGTGCCGTCGAAGCGACGTTTCGCGGTGTCGCCAACGATTCACGTGGTCTCTACTACGCCCCATCGCACAATCAGATTCGATTTGCGCCAACATCGTTCAACATCTATAGCGCACTGGTGGCACTGAGTAACGGATTCGTGGCTGTCATCGCGTTTGTGCTATTCTATCTCCCATTCCACTATCTCCGCCGACGATAATTCATAAAAGCTAAGAAAATATTTTTACGCGATGATGGCGATAGACAAGTAAACCCCATCTTTTTGACACCCAATGATCCCCACCCTCCAATCACACGGCACATCCATTGTTCACAGCATCCTAGTGACGATTCCCAAGCTCGCAGTTGGAGCTGTACAACACCCGCTAGAGATGACGTCATTCGTTCTTGCCGCCGGATTCACCGGCTGGATCGCAGATCTGTTCACCTGGTTGATGACGAGGCTAATGGGCTTTGTGGGGCTGTTGATGTCCGGTGGCGTGTACACGTTCTTGGTCTTCGATAGCCCGTATACCGATCCGCAGTACCTCCAGGCGTTTGACCACCTGCTGGGTATTTTTCCCCAATTGCTTGTGGTCGTGGTGATGGCTGGCTTTGCCTCACAGCCATTTTCAAAGAACGCCGACGTGGATAGTGTCATCCTGGTTTGGAAGGCACTCAAGGCGATTATCTTTGTTGCCGTGGGGCGCCAGCTCATGCATTTCGGCCTGCTGCTCGTGAACGCGGTCATCGCCTACATCTACCCCGAGAGCTATGGCGCATTCGGGACGCAAGTGCTCAAAACCGGGATGGAAGGCGCCGCTGCCTCGGCGGGTGTTGTTGCAGTCGGGATGGTAATTTTGAGTGTAACTTCGATTGCCGGAATTCTCCTCCTGTTTGCGATGCTGGTGATTCGGGAGTTCCTCTTCGTGGCGATGTTTGTGACGCTACCGATTTTGGCGGTGATGCTCTATCTTGACTTCGGGCCATTTGAGGATTCAGCGAAAGCAGCGAAGATGTTCATCAACGCGACGCTCTCGCTATTTCTCGCCGGAATCTTCATGGCTGCCCTCATGTATGTCGGCGCTGCTGCGATTGGTGCCACTGGATCTGGCACAGCTACACATGCAGCGGCCACTGCAGGGTCAGATCCAGGGTCGTTCAATGAAGTTCTCGAGTCGTTCCTCTTCTGGTTGATCGGCTTGGTCGCACCGGCGATCTATGGCTTGAAAACAGCCATGTCGTCGGGCTTTATTCCTGGTCGCGTACGTAGTCGGCGGAAGCGGACATCCAGAAGTCGATCGGCTGCATCAGCAGGTGGGTCACAGGAGTCGAGCCGTGCCAGTATCATGAAGCAGGCACGGTTTGGAGGGAAGCAAGCGGGTAGCTATGCAGGTTCTAAGATGGGTTCCCTTGATCAGCGTTTCACTGGTGGAGCGGTTAGTGGAAGTGTCAGTAAAGCCAGCTCAACTGTTGGAAGCGTTAAAAGTCGTGCTGGATCCAAAATTGAAGGGCCCAGGACAGAGCAAGGGGTTGAATTCATGAAGAAAAAGGGAAAGCGAGCAAAGAGCGGTGGAAAGCGTGCTGCAAACGACGCTCGTGTCGGCACAAATTTCGCATTGCGAAATCTTGATCGCTCACCCCTTGACTGGGCAGAAGCAGGTCTGGGGCACTATCGCGAAAATCCAGTTATAGACCCATCTGAGAATGGATCAAAAGCAGACCAAAGCACGTTGAACGAATGGACCGACTCATCCCAAGAGAAACGGGGAACCAGATAATCTGGCTCACAGAACGCACTTATGACGGGGGAAATCTAAGATAACTCATGGACGGTCAAGAAAACATAACGTCCACCGCAGCGCAGAACAATCGCTCACTCGATCCCAAGAGACTTACTAGAATTGCGCTCTCGACACTGATTGCTTCGATATGTTATTTCCTTGTTCCAATTGGATTATTATTGGTCACAGGTGAACTCGCCTCGACTGTTGGTATACTCATTCCAGCAATTATCGGAGTATTTGCTATTTGGACCGTTCCAACTCTTGTAACCTCTATAATCTATGACCTCACGAACCAGGTAGCTCGATTGGATTCCCAAGACATAGATACTGGATGGATTCTTGGAGAGGTCATCGGACTAACTCTACTAACAGGTGTGTGGTTTCTTCCGCTCTGGACCCACCTTTTCCCACAGCTTGCAGGAATCTTGCAACTCTTCCGTGTTGCTCCCATGCTCGACGAGCCATGGCTAATGGGCCTTAGTTGGATCGCATGCATTCCGATACAGTTGACGAGCTTTTCAGTAGTTCTCGGCTCGGATGAGGACCACTCAAAGGAGACAAAGAAACAGCGAGCACAATCTCGAGATCGTAACCACCAGGATAGTCAATCCACCAAACGACAAGAGCAGAGTCAGCATCAGAATCACAACAAAGAGACGATGACGGATATTCAGTCTGATTTCACATTTGGCTGGGAGTCAGCGCCCACCACGACGTTTCGCGATGTTGGGGGCATGGACGCCCTCAAACGCAATATAATGCGGTCAGTGCTTCGCCCGCTCTCGCACACTGACGCTGCCTACGAACGATTCAACGTCTCGCCACCAAACGGCATCCTCCTGCATGGCCCACCTGGTACCGGAAAAACGCATTTCGCTCGGGCAATTGCTGGTGAACTCGGCCATCCATACCTCGAGCTGAGCGCTGGCGATATCAAAAGCCGGTGGGTGAATGAGTCCACCGAGCAAGTTAACCAGTTGTTCAATGAGGCCGAGCAGTTCGAGCGCTGTGTGATCTTCGTCGACGAGATAGACGCACTCCTTGCCGGTCGTGGGAACGATCTTCACCGGGAGCACGCCCAAGTCGTCAACGAGTTTCTGGCGCACTTGGACGATGAAGACCCGAGTTTTCTGCTCATTGCGGCAACGAACCGTGCAGACTTGCTTGATGAAGCCGCCACCCGCCGTGGCCGCTTTGACCAGCAGTATGAGGTTGGTCTTCCCGACAAGGAGGCACGCGAGAAAATCTTCAAAGTCCGATTGCAAACGCTCCCGACTGAGCTCGATCAAGAGGAATACGAGAAGTTAGCCGAGCGATCCACCGAGCTCAGTAGTGCTGATATTGTTGGGATTGTTGACGACGCTGCAATGAAAGCTGCTGAACGAGATGCGCAAGCAATCACGTACGAGGATCTCGCCGAGTCGTTTCCTGATTCGATGACTACTGGATAGGAAATCAAATGGCTTGAGAAGTGTAGTTGTGGTGAGTACGATGGGTAGTAGCTGCTGATAAGGTCTCTCCCTTCATTTTCTGGTGTTCTAGGTACCTCTCGTTCATTTAAGCTATTCTTGCGACAAGGAATAGATGTGAGGAAGATTTTCACGCGATACCACTTCTCGTTGATGTCTGAGCTCCGTCTTTGACTGACGATTGTTAGTATATTATACTAACCTCTATCTCTCGTGCTGAGCTACTTCCCTCTCGAAGTATGGGTTAGTGATCGCTGGAAAATGATCACACGGTTCTCGTGACGCTCGAAGCTGCAGTGGTGCCTTTCAGCCGACTCGCTCTCCTTACGCGATTCGCAATTACTATCGCCTAAATCCATAAGCGGAAGTGCAATTGCCCGAGTTGCCGCCCTCGGTGAAGCATATTTTGTCTGTCCACATCTCTCACCTGCTCCACATCGGCAGCCTGCCCGAACAATCAGTATCCAATAGCCATCTACTGGTTGCATGAGCAGAAGGACATCAGACACTAGAGGCACGACTGGTTAACTAAAACAGCGAAATGAGGATTACGACAGTTTCGCCCGAAGTCGTTCAAACTCCTCATCGTTGATTTCACCCCGAGCGTATCGCTCTCGAAGCACCGCCGTCGCGGAGTCAGTTTCACGCTCGGTATCGTGGCGCCCTGCGAAGATGTACACGAGCACAAGGGGGACCACAATGAGGAGACCTATCCAGAGGAGTCCCCAGAGACCCATCCAGCCGGGACCGGTCATCCAGCTGTCACCCCACATATGACCGCCCCACGAGTGAGTACCGCCGATCGTACCGTTCGTGTGAGAGACGACCGTTCCAGCCGTCGTTGCGAGGAGCACCATCGTGAGAGTGGTCAGTGTTGTTGTTCTCGTTGTGAGTCGGCGTGCGAGAGTCATGTGGAGCTCACCCTTACATCTACTACTACGATGTCTGATGAATTATATCAAGTCGGTGATTCTTATCCACTGAGAACAATAATCCATCGAAATTAGCGATTCCATCTCCCGTACTGTAGATGCGTCAGCTACTATCACGATTGTGCCTTAAACACTATACTGGTGGCGGTCGAACCGTGAGGTGGCTATGAGCTACACGATGACCCGCCGCGTCGATGGTCCGTTTCAAGATGTCGTCGACTCGACCGTCGACGCGCTAGAAGCCGAGGAGTTCGGCGTGCTGAGCGATATCAACCTACAAGCCAAACTCGAAGAGAAACTCGACCTCGAGGGATATCCGGAGTACCGCATCCTCGGCGCGTGTAACCCACCGCTAGCCGAACAAGGACTGGATGCCGAACGCGACCTCGGCGCGCTGCTGCCCTGTAACGTCGTCGTCTACAAGGACGACGGCGACGTGGTCGTCAGCGCCGTTGACCCCGATACCCTGCTGGGTGTCGTCGAGAATCCAGCCCTCGACGGTATCGCCGAAGACGTTCGCGAACGATTCGATCGCGTGTTAGACGATGTCGCCGCCGAGTACTGACGAGTTATTCCTGCCGGTGAGCGACTGGGTCATAAAGACTCGCCAGTGGTACTCCAGATAGAGCATCTACAGGCGTAACAGGCCGAGTACCTCGGGGTCGTTCGAGAGAGCGACGCTCTCTCGTGATGACGAGACGCCGGAGGCGTCTCGAACCACTTGACCCGAGGCGGTTCACCTTTCCAAGTTACTGAAACGAGCGTGAGGATACGACAGAGAGTAGAGAACCAAGACGATGTAGCCTGCGTCTTCGATAGCTTGTGCGATGGTGTCGACATCGGTACTCCTCTCGACCCTGACCAGGTCGGCCTCGTCATCTACGGTGACGGTCTCGACGTCACCTCGTTCATATTTAGATCTTCTTCCAGTATTTTTCGTAATATTCCCAATACCGCACCTTATTATCCTTCAGTTCGTACGCCAACCGATGACGAACGACTCACGTCTCTCCCGACGCGCCCTCCTTCGTGGACTCAGTGTCACAGGAATTGGTTCCCTGGCTGGCTGTTCCTCCAGTTCCGTCCCGTCGTTCGACGAGCAAAAGACAGTCGCCCCACGGACGACGGTGTCGGGCAACCCGGACGTGCAAACCACACTGACTACCTCCCCTGGTACAGTGTCGCCCGCCTCTTCGTCGGCACAGAATTGGCTGTACAACGGGTCATTCCCTGGCAACGAACTCCGCGCCAAAGAAGGCGACATCGTTCACGTCGACTTGCAGAACCAGCTTCCTTCGGAAACGACGATACACTGGCACGGGCTTCCTGTTCCCAACCAAATGGACGGCGTACCGAACGTGACCCAACAGCCCATCCAGCCCGACGAGACGTTCACGTACAAATTCCGGGCTGAACCGGCGGGAACGTACTTCTTCCACAGCCATGCTGGTCTCCAACTTGATCGCGGACTGTACGCCCCGCTCGTAATCGAAGAAAAATCACCACACGTCAAGTACGACCGCGAATACACTCTCCTCTTCGACGACTATCTGGCCCGCTCACCCGAACCGCTCGGGGAGTCGTCGAGCGGTGGTGGCGGAATGGACGGCGGTATGGGTGGCATGGGTGGTATGGGCGGCGGTGGAATGATGGGTGACCAACGCCCCCCGTACGCCGGCTTACTCGTAAACGGACGTCTTCCAGCAGACCCTGCATCCTTCGATGTGACGGAAGGAGAACGAGTTCGCTTACGGTTCGTCAACGCAAGCAGTGCAACGGCGTTTCGTGTCGGGATTGCCGGACATAAACTACGGATATCGCACGCCGACGGGCAACCCATTGACACCGTCCCAGTGGATTCGTTCGTTTTTGGGGCTGGCGAACGCTACGATGCCGTCATCGAAGCGACGAATCCCGGTGCATGGGAACTACGAGGGGAAGCAGTCGATGGCGACGAACAGCCGGCTCGTGCAGTCCTTCGGTATGGTAATACGTCGGAGTCACCAACCGGTCTCAACTCGTGGGGACAGACACTCCAGTATGGGGATCTGCGAGCAAAGCAAATTCCGAAGCAACTCCGCGGAACTCCCGACCGAACCTTCGACCTGACACTCTCGCCCGAGATGGGCGGCTCGTATGGCTGGCTCATCGACGGACAGGCGTATCCCGACGCCGATCCGTTACAGATTCGAGAAGGTGAACACGTGCGCGTGAAGATGACGAATCGGAGTCCGGTGCTTCATCCGATGCACCTCCATGGGCATTTCTTCCGTGTCGGAGACGCAATGAAGGACACGGTCATCGTGCCGGGTCACATGGGGTCGGTGACGTTCGACTTCCTCGCAGACAACCCCGGCAACTGGTTCTTCCACTGTCACAACCTCTATCACTTGGAGGCGGGGATGGCCCGTGTCATTAAATACGTCAGGGGATAGCTCCTCGGGACGTGTGTTTACACAGTAGAAGGCCTCACATTGGTGTAGGCTACCCGGATAACGGTTCATCCCATCTGGAGAAGTCTGGTTTATTCACTTGCAGTGGTCAGAATCATCAGCATCGAAGCCATGATATCAGATAGTCATGAACTTACGATAGGAGCCATCTTTTTCCATTGCGTAAATAACGAATTCCTCGGTTTTCTCGCCTCCCATACCGGGTGATCCCGCTGGCATTTTTGGGAGTGCAATGCCGAGAATGTCTGGTTTTTCAAGTGCAAGCTTTCCGATTGCTTCTCGAGGAACATGACCTTCCACGATGTATTTCCCAGTGTCCAAAGTGTGGCAGCTCACGAGCTTTTTTGGCACATCAAATCTTGACTTTACTTTCATCAGGTCATCTATATCTCTCACCGACATATCCACATCTGTTGTTGATTCGAGGTACTTCTTATGCCCTTCACAACACATGCAGTTTGGTGCTTTGTAGAGGGTGGCTTTCGTCAAATATGTCGTCGCTGCTTGACGGAGCTGCTTTTCGTTCCCATCCGTCTTGTATTTCATATTGGTCTCGGTCTGACCACTGTTCGTACAGCCAGCAACTGCTCCCAGCCCTGCTGTCGTAAGTGTGCCGAGGAAGGCACGGCGATCGAGGTTTGTCATAGGTATTTTCTCTATGTATCGGAATATTGATTTGGCATCGTAATTTTGTGCTATGGAACCTTGATGTATCCGAAATCAAGTGCTTGCAGGCGAGCGAGTTCACCGACACCAGACGGGACCTGTTCGACCCCTGAGAGGAGATCGTCCTTCGTGAGGCCCAGCATCTCCATTGCATTCCCACAAGCACGGAACGTAACGCCACGATCCTGGAGCGACGCAATTTGATCTGCGAACTCGTTGTCGTCGGTCGGCGGTGTGTACAGTTGTACCCCTTTGCTGTTCGCTAACACGACGAGATCCTTAACAGGAACACTCTCATCGTCCAGAAGATTCTTTCCGTTCATTAGGGCACCTTTGTGGGCCATCGAGTCGCCGCTCGAGAGATGAAGAACTGTTTTCGTTTTCGGTGCGGGTCGCGCGCACGAGTTTTGCTGTGCGGGATGATCCGTGTTCCTCGCACTTACCGATTCACTCCCTAGGAGTATCGCACCAAGCGTGCCAGTTACCGAGACGAAGTTCCGTCGTTGCATCTACTGATATCGTTGTACGAAATTGGGATAAATACACTGTAGTAACTGCGGGCGCTGAGAAGTAGCAAAACGTATTTGTATTCCGATTAAAGTGGCGGATAGGGAAACCATTTATGTCGGAAGGATTCGTTTGAAATTTCCTCATTAAATCATAAGCAGCGATGGAGATTTCCCGAGAACGCTGTCGTAATCTCTGTGTCAAGGGTAGGTTGTGACGGATGCTGAAATCTCCACAAAACCTAAATCACAGACGCGTGTAGTATTGACTGTCGAGCCCGATTGCTCGGCGTCGCGAAAACAAATAAAATGCGACGTTTGGGCGAGTCTGCTTGGAGAGCTTCACTCGCCCTGTTTCCGTCTTGCTACCACCAATCCAGCAGCGACGAGTATCCATCCAGCAGGTTGCTGGCTGGCAACGATCGTCGCTCCGGCAGTGATGAGCGCAACGGAAACACCATGCGACGGTGTTTCTGTCGTCATTTTTGTCCGCCGTTTCAGACGGACACGCAGGCCTTCTCACGGGAATCGTATAAAACAGCGGCAGACGCTTGTTAGTATGATATACTAACAATTATTCCTCTCCTGTGCTACTTAAGCAGCTGTTCTGATCACTGGACCGTAACGTCCCCAGATGCACGCTTGTGCGTTGATGAGAAGGTGATGATAGAGCCGTTGTGCTACACACGTATCGAGATCATAGTGGCCGCAGATCTCGCCAGCGAAAATCCATTTGATCGCCATTGTTGAACTGAACCCGATAGAGTCGGTTGTCGCGCCGGTCACCAGTGATATCGCTCGCATCATCCGCGATGATTTCAGCAACACTCCCCTGTCGATCGTGGGCTGTCTCAAAGTCAGGATCACTCTTGTCAGGAATATCGACACGGACGCGATCCCTCACACTGAAACGGTGCATGAACGCCGCTAGTAGGTGCCGATGGTTATGTGGATCACAGGCGCAAAGCCTCGCCCTTTAGGGCGGAGATACGCGCCGTACGCTTACTTTCACACCCGCTGTCGATGGTCTGGCCGGATATCCCACGCCAAATCAGTAGTATTTCTTCCACGGTGGCGCTGAGTTGGAGCACTCGACAAGTTACAACGGAGGCCGGCATTGGGGGCGGTGAGCTATGGTATGTCCATTTGAGATAACGATGGTCGAAGAACGACTGAAAGGTCGCTGAATCGACTACGGTAGGTGTTGAAATGATTTCTCATACTACTACCAAGTCGAACCATTCTTTATGATTAGTGTCACAAAATGCCCGGAATTTTTATTCACTTTCTAATTCACCCTGAACTATGGTTTCAGTCGTCGCACTTGTCTTTGGATTGATTTGTGTCGTGTTCGGCGCGTCGATGATACGAGATCCAAGCGCTCCAGACAAATTCTGGTATCCCGAAGATGATCCGACGCACGGTCGAATCGCTCGGCGGGTAGTCCAGGTGATGGATGGGCTGTGTCTCTTCTTCGGCATCGTCGTGTCGTATTTCGGCTCTGGACTCTAAGGTGAATCCATTCAAAATCCCAAGGACTTCCCCGATGAGCAGTTTACTGTCGTCACGTCTACCAATCGTTTATTAGACTCTCCTAGTTTTGCTTAGTGCAACATGGAGTAGTAAGACAACTGAACCATAGCCAATTCACTCTTCATGGGTGAGCAGGACAAATTTACTGTCCCCTCAAATCAGAAGTGGAAATGAAATGGGGCGGATCGCCACCCTCGGGGAAGCAAATTTCGTCGACCGTACAAATGGGAGGTTTGCGGCCCAATCTCAGTTTCCGAAACTGAATGATTTGCATCTACTTCCCTCCTCGCCACCCATCACTTCCCTTTGACTACTATCCGTGATTCTGCTCCCTGTTGCTGTTCGTTGACGTAGTCGACAGGTACGTCTCAACCCGCATCAGATCACTTTTATCGAGGCCGAATGCCTTGATATCGTTGTGATCTGTAGTGTTCGTCATTTCCAGTGCCCGCGCCTGGTCGATACCAAACGGAATTGTCTGCAGCGGTTCGGCAGCAGACAGAGCAAACTCTACTAACTGCATCGGCACTGGGAGAATGCGGACTGATTCCCCTGCAGCATGATAGAGCATGCGTGTGACCTCCCCAAACGTAAGTATCTCGGGACCTCCGAGATCGTACACCTGCCTCACGTGACGGTCTTGCTCGATTGCATCTGCGACGATTTGCGCGACATCCTCCACCCATATCGGCTGAAAACTCGGTTGATCTCCACCATCCGGGAGAAACGTGACGTACGGCGTTGTGTACTGTTTGATGAAGGCGAACGTTTCACTCCCCTTCCCGAAAATGAACGAGGGACGGAGAATCACCCAGTCCAGATCTGAATACTGAGCTACCAAATCACCGAGACCCTGCGTTCGCCAATAAGCAATCGGACTGTACGGATCTGCACCGAGTGAACTCATCTCGATATATCGTGATACATCGTGTTCCTGAGCAGCATGTACCGCATTCATCACGCCGCCGATGCAGACGGTGTCGTGGAATGTTCCCGGTCGTGGTTGATGAAGCGGTGGGAGTGCTGTGAGGTTTACTGCAGCGTCTTTTTCTTCGAATGCTGCTTCGATGGAGTCGTAGTCCGTGATATCGCCCGATACTAGTTCGACAGTATCCGGCAGAACTTCGGCATCCGGCGACCGAGAGAGCGACGTGACTGTGTGACCTCGGGTGACGAGTTCGGCACAGACGTTTCGGCCGACAAACCCGTCTCCCCCCGCGATGAGAACGTTCATACGCAGACTGGCACCGTTTTCGAATGTAAATATTTGTCTCAGTTTTCATTTTTCTGGCGAATAAATGAATCCTCGCTCAAATCTGCACTATCTTATATATCGATTCCAGCTGCCGTACTGGTCACGAATACTTCCGCGAGGAACGCTGAAAACAACGATGAGGATACCGACAGCAACACTACTCCACATCGCGACTATTGAGGATCCTGTGAGAACCCACGGGGCTACGATGACCCATATCCCGAGAGGAATGTTCAGGAATCGGACGGTACGAACCGGTTCTCCCATCGCAATGACCGAAAACGTGACGACGAGTGCGCCAACGAGATGGCTACTGTCTGCGGCGGCACCAACCGTTCCGAGGAGGGCAGGCGACGATATTAACCAGAGACCTAACCCTGTTGTACCGAGAAGAGGCCGAGACACGGACATTCCCCAGAACATCGACCACCACGAGTCTGCATCCGAGCGTGTCTTTCCATCCACACCAGCATCCGAAGTTGAGAAGGAACCACCCATCCAAAAGACATGCCACAGTGAGACATCACCTCGCGTCTGTTGGTAGAGGAACTGTCCCATTGCGGCGACCTCATCAACCGTCAGTGCAATCATGAACAGCATCGCGAGCGCGGAAAGCAAACAGAGCGTACACCACGTCCCGACGGCTAACGGCTGGAGGATAATGAGAACGATGCTAACGAAGCCGAGGGGGATGACCACGATACCAAATAGCGTCACCATCCACGGCATCGTTCGCCACCGGCGCTTATCACCCATGAACCCCATAAGAACCTCGACCGCGTATGCGACGGCACCGAGACCCGCATCAGAGATCGGAAACATCCTCGAGACATCGGACGTGAGCACGTTCTCCGTTCCACGGCCGAAAAACGGGTCGAAGACGAAGTCGGTGTAGCCGAGCTGGAACGTGGCCATGTGGGTCGAGAAAAAGAAGCCGATAAGTCCGGCAATAATGATCGGTGCCCGTTGTGCTGCCGTCGATGGGTTGTACGTCCAACCTCTCGGGATATCTGGCCCCGACATCTCCATTCGCATGACGACGAGCACAGCGAAGGTGATGACGAAAACACCGACGAGCGTGTCGTTCAGGTAGGCATCGCTCGTCGGAGCCCAGAAGAATAACGGAGCAAGCAGCAACCAGACACCGACGAACCCGTTTACGTAATTCGCGATGCCGCTCCCGAGTAAAATCACAGCACCACTGAATACAATGAGGAGCACTCCGCTGACCGTGTCGCTGATGGTCATCGCGAGACTCTCGTACCCGAAGGTGAACGGACTCGCTATGAGCCAGAGTCCGAGGATAACGATAGGATACTGCGGCCAGATCTCCATCGTGGGATGTTTGAGCATCATCGTTCCCGGTGCTCGTGACTCCTGGTGTTGGCGGTCAGCCGTTCCATCGGATACTCTGTCCTGATTCCCACTCACTGTTTCCCACCCGATGGTTCTCTTCGGCGGCATCGGCCAAAGAATCACTGGCAACACCTGTGGTGGAAGATTTCTGACTGCACTTTTCGGAAATACTGAGTCTGTTGAGTAGTTGTCTACCGCACCGATTGAGTGTTCTCAGCTTTTCGCATCTTTAGCGTACAGTCGTCGATACGCGGCAAACGCTCCAATACGAGTCTCTATATCTGGAAACTGACTACAACGCAACTGGGTCATTATTATGATAACCAACGAAAAAATGGATCACATACCGATGAGTTTAGTAGTGCAGATTGTCCGGTGTCTCTCAGGCGTGCGCGGTATATCCTGCATTCTCGACGGCTTGAACCAGAACCGTGACATCGGCATCTCCTTCGATACTCGCTTGTTCGGCTTCGTGGTTTGCAGTAGCATCAGTGATGCCGTCGATACTACGGAGGGCGTCTTCGACAGTCTGTTCGCAGTGTCCACACGACATTCCTTCGACAGTGATGGTCGTCGTCATACATCTCAGTGTATGGGTGGCTTTCTTTTGTGGACTTCTCTTTAGATTGGTCGGTAGAAGCCGTCTAGAAACATTGGAAACGAAAGTCAAAAACACGCACGGCTTTTGGCTCTCGGTGACGTAGTGCTGTTATGCGCGATCTGGACGAAACCGACCTCGAAATCCTGGAGCTACTGATGTCGAACGCTCGTCGGCCCTACAGCGATGTGGCGGACGCTGTTGATTTGTCACCACCTGCCGTCTCGGATCGGGTCGCTCGACTACAGGAGCGGGGAATCATCCGTGGATTTACGCTCGATATCGACTCCTCACAACTTCGTCAAGGAATTCCTATTCTGGTAACTCTTGACGTCGCGGCTGACAGTCGAGACGCTCCGTCAGTTAAGGAGACACTCCTCGATACCGGCGAAGTCGAATACGTGTTTACTACTGCAGAAGCTGACCTCATTGCATACGTGCGGGTACCCGACACTGATGTCGCTGCCTGGCTTGACACGATCTTCGACGAGGGAACGATCGACGACTTCGAAGTGACACTGTTGTCAGGTGCGGATTGGTCTCCTGACCTTGGTGGGATGGAGTTCGCGTTGACCTGCGCGGAGTGTGGTAACACGGTCGATAGCGAAGGAACATCGACTCGCATTGATGGCGATCTCTATCAGTTCTGTTGTCCGTCGTGTGAAGCCCGTTTCGAGGAGAAATATGAACAACTCCAGCAAGGAGCGGACTGAGCAACGGTCAACGCGCCAGCGCTTTTGAATCGAAGCTTTTCGAGCTCCTTTTCCGAATAGATGAAAGGACAAATCGATTGAATAGCCAAGCCCTATGATATAGTAATGAGCCAGCATCGAGTGCACATCGATATTCAGGGAATGAGCTGTGCGAACTGTTCCCAGACCATCGCCGATTCCGTCGAATCCCTTGATGGGGTGTCGGAAGCAAACATCAATTTTGCGACCGACGAAGGAACCATCGAGTACGACTCGGACGAGGTTTCTCCAAAGCAGATCTACGAAGCTATCGAGAGTGCCGGCTATACTCCTGTCACGGAGACGAAAACGATCGGCATTACGGATATGTCGTGTGCGAACTGCTCGGAGACGGTACAGAGCGCGCTCGAGCGGACATCAGGCGTTATCGAAGCGGACGTCAACTTCGCTACTGACGAGGCACAGGTCAGATACAACCCCGCTGAAGCGACGCTCACGAACCTCTACGATGCTATCGAAGATGCCGGCTACGCACCTGTTCGCGCGGACGGCGAGTCCGGTGAATCTGCCACAGATCGCCGCGATGCCGCTCGGCAGGCCGAAATCCGTAAACAATTACGACTCACTCTGTTCGGTGCCGTACTCTCTGCACCGCTCATTTTCTTCCTTGCTGAGAAATTCATTCTTGGCGGAGGGATTCTTCCGGAGACGGTATTCGGAATCGAGTTCGGCTGGGTCGAGTTCTTGCTCGCGACGCCGGTTCAAATCGTTCTTGGGTGGGAGTTCTACAAGAACTCCTACAAGGCCCTCGTGAAGAACAAGAGCGCCAACATGGATGTGCTCATCGCGTTGGGCTCGTCTACGGCGTATCTCTACAGTGTCGTCGTGCTGCTCGGACTGATCGCCGGAAGTCTCTACTTCGACACGGCCGCGCTCATCCTCGTGTTCATCACGCTCGGCAACTATCTCGAAGCGCGCTCGAAGGGGCAAGCGAGTGACGCGCTACGCAAGTTGTTGGAGATGGAAGCCGACACTGCAACCGTCGTTGATGAAGACGGTACCGAGCGCGAGGTACCCATCGAAAACGTGACAGTAGGCGACCGGATGAAGATCCGTCCCGGTGAGAAAATTCCCACTGACGGTGTCGTCGTGGATGGACAGAGTGCGGTTGACGAATCGATGGTTACCGGAGAATCAGTACCCGTAGAGAAAGAGGAGGGGGACGAGGTCGTCGGATCGACCATCAACGAAAATGGTGTCCTCGTCGTCGAAGCGACGAAGGTCGGGGAGGACACTGCACTCCAGCAGATCGTTCAGACAGTCAAAGAAGCACAGTCCCGTCAACCCGATATTCAGAATCTCGCCGACCGAATTTCAGCGTACTTCGTTCCCGTTGTCATCGTGAATGCCTTGTTTTGGGGGGCTATTTGGTATCTTTTCCCCGGAGCACTCGCTGGCTTCGTGGACGCACTCCCACTGTGGGGATTAGTTGGTGGTGGGCCGACTGCTCTCTCCACGTTCGAGTTCGCGGTCATCGTCTTTGCCAGCGCGGTACTCATTGCGTGCCCATGTGCGCTCGGGTTAGCAACGCCAGCAGCAACGATGGTTGGCACCACACTGGGTGCGCAGAACGGCGTCCTCTTCAAAGGTGGCGATGTTCTGGAACGGGCGAAAGACGTGGATACCGTCGTCTTCGACAAAACAGGTACCCTGACGAAAGGTGAAATGGAACTCACGGACGTCATTGTCTTCGATGCCGATGGTCAGCCTCGTACGGATGGCGGAGACACAATTGCCAATGGTGGCCAACTGGCCACTCACGAACGTCTCACCGAGGCCGACGTGCTGCGCTTTGCCGCCAGTGCGGAGAGCGGGAGTGAACATCCACTCGCGCAAGCTATCGTCGAGGGAGCCAAAGAACGTGATATCGAGGTCATGGAACCTGACTCGTTCGAGAACGTTCCGGGGCACGGTATCCAGGCAACGCTCGGTGGAAGCGAGATTCTCGTCGGCAATCGCAAACTCCTATCCAATAATGACGTCGCTCCGGATCCGGCCGAAGAAACGATGCAACGTCTCGAAAACGAAGGGAAAACGGCGATGCTCGTCGCGTACGAGGGCGAACTCATTGGGGTGGTCGCTGATGCCGACACGGTCAAAGAGAGCGCAAGAGATGCGGTAAGTGCGCTTCAGCGGCGTGGCATCGACGTGATGATGATTACCGGTGACAACGAGCGTACTGCCCGTGCTGTCGCCAAGCAGGTGGGGATCGATTCCCAAAACGTCCGGGCTGGAGTCCTTCCCGAAGACAAATCCGATGCAGTCGAGACAATTCAGGACGAGGGACGGAAGGCGATGATGGTTGGTGACGGCGTTAACGACGCGCCGGCGCTCGCTGTCGCATATGTTGGGACTGCTATCGGGAGCGGAACCGACGTTGCCATCGAGGCAGCGGACGTAACGCTCATGCGGAATGATCCGCTCGACGTGGTGAAGGCGATCCGTATCTCGGATGCTACGCTCGCAAAGATCAAACAGAACCTCGTGTGGGCGCTGGGCTACAACACGGCGATGATCCCACTGGCGTCGCTCGGCTTACTTCAGCCGGTGCTGGCTGCGGGTGCAATGGCATTCTCCAGCGTGTCGGTGCTCACGAACAGTTTGCTGTTCCGCCAATACACTCCTGACCACGATTACAAACTCTTCGGCAGACTGCGCTAACGATCCGTTTCACACTTCACTAGTGGTGAGTCAATTACTCCGAACGTGACTGCAGCTAACGTGTGCGGAACGACGGTTCACCATCATCGGTCTGTTCCTCGACATTCGTACAAGTGAAATGAATGAACGTTTTTTCAATCTTCGATCCGGACATCGAACTGGGTCGTAATCAGATTTCCATCCGGTTTGATCTGTAGGTATAGCCGATATCGACCTGGTGTCGGGAATGTTGTACCGAACTCGACGCGACCTGGTTGTGGCGTTGTGTTCTTCGGATGTATATGGAGATACGCGAGATCTCCCTCCCGAAGTGCCACAAGATGACCTCGTGCTCCTAAATAATCCCGTAAGTCCGAAACAGAATCGCCGTCACGACGTATCTCGAATGATACCTGCGTCTCTTCGTTCGCGCCAATATCGTCGGTGCGTAGTTCGACCGTATATTCTTCTGCCGTCGTTTGTCGCGCTATCTCCGGATCCGATTCGAACGTGGTAGAACCGGGTACGAAGAGATCAAATCCGAGCGTCATTGACCGACCTGCAATCGCGATATCTACGAATGCACGATACACTCCTGGCTCGGGAAGTGTGAAATCTTCGACGCGGCACGTGCCATCCGAGTCGATATCGGGATGTAAGTGCTGAAAATGAGCCAAATCTCGGCGCACTACGATCAAGTGAAGGAGCTCTCCGTGTGAATCTTCGAATTCAGTTACTGTATCCCCCTCATGAGTCACGACTTGAAACGACCAAGCGGTCGGGACGCCGGACTCAAATCGAATTTCCGACGGTACCAGTCGAAATTCGTCGCTGGCAACCGACAGTCCATCTACTGCCGTGTGTCCACCCGAACTGGAAGCGGATGTCTCATCTTGAAACTCCGTGTCGTGACTCTCATGATCGGACTGCTCCCCCATAACACTGGGTACCATTGCTATCCTCTTACCGGTTTCTCCAGTCGTTGAAATCTGGGCAATGCATGGGGGTACAGATACAAAATTTTGATCGGTGCATAGTTACCGCTTGTTCGTCCGGCCAACCGATTGATTCGAATGTAATGTCTCTCGGTATCTTCGCAGGCCACGCTCTACTTGACGGGTTTTGATAGTTGCAAACGCTCTAAATCCCTTCACACGCTAGTATTGTGTATAGAAATAGCTGAGAAAGTGAGATTAACGAACATACTTGTAGACGCCCCCTCATCGATGGTCTGTTGGTCAAAACGCCATTAGTCGTAACTCCCCTATCGGTGTATATGGATAGTGGCGGGACAAAGCGAGCATACCTACACTGCCGACTAACTTTTACACATTCATTCCTCTGCGACGGCCATTTCATTAGTAAACCGTCCCCATCAACCCCCGTCAGCTGTAATATTTTCTATTTTATTTTCTAAATCAGGAAGCAACGAACACATCGTTCGAAGAGACCCTCTTCTCTCCTTTGAACGTCTGACGGCGTTGTATGGGCTTGAACGGATTTTTATCCAGTTTGAGCTACACTGATTAACCTCGATAGATCGTTATCACCACCATCTCAAATTTTGATACTACGGCTTAATATCAGAATACACCTTACTGAATCACCGCCCTCTCACCGTTCACCTTATTTTCTAAGCAATACGGGCGTTTTCTGAAATTATATTGTGCGAAAGTGGCTAATACGATTCCTTCATTGGTATTGGTGGATGACAACAACACTCATTGTTGAAGGAATGACTTGCGGTGGTTGTGAACAGAACGTCATCGACGCACTCGAAGCGGTGGAGGGCGTTTCGAATGCGAACGCGGACAGAGAAGCAAACACGGCGTCCGTCGAGGGTTCCGCGAAGACGGACGCACTCATCGGTGCTGTCGAGGACGCTGGATACGACGCGAGTGCGTAACCGACCCGATACGGGACGAAACAATGACAAACAAAAACATCACTCGGCGAAGCGCAGTACAAATAATCGGTGCGGGCAGTCTAATTGGGCTCGCTGGCTGTTCGAGTTCATCGGATTCTCCCAACCAATCGGATCCATACGGTTCGTCCACTTCGACTACGGGCGGAGGCGATGGTGCCACCAACGGTTCGAAGAGTGCGACGGTTGCCCTCGCGACAGACCTCACTGCTGGCACGTGGGGCGTGTACGGCGGTGTGATGCCGTATTATACAAACATTCTCGAACCACTCATTTGGGTTTCGAAGGATATGAAACTCGAACCGTGGCTCGCTACGGAGTGGAAGGCAACCGGTGAAACGACGTGGGAGTTCACGCTCCGCGAGGACGTCACGTTCCACAACGGCAAGCCGCTCACCGCCGAAGCGGTCGTTTTCTCGTTCCATCAACTCCTCGATGAGTGGTCGTGGGCACCCGGATGGCTCCACGTCGAAAAGGACGGCGTGAAGGCACTCGATAAGACGACGGTCGAGTTTACCACGACCGACCCTTTCCCGACGTTCCCTGGAACCATTGCTCACAACATGGTTGCAATCCAACACCCAGACCGTGACCGTAAGGCAGGAGAGGTTATCGGGACGGGACCGTTCCAAGTCGAGACCGTAAAGAAAGAACAGTTCGTTCAAACGACGGCGTTCGAGGACTACTGGAACGACCCGCCGAAACTATCGGGTCTGAAGTTCCGTGTTATCACGGATGCAAATACGCGTGCATTGTCGCTGTCGGCACATGAAACGGACGTCGCGTATCAGCCTCCTCGGAACAAGATAAATTCGATTCGGAAAGCCTCGAAAACGAACGTCGAGACACAAGGCTCGCCGTCCGCAGGCTATCTCGGTATCAATCTCTACAAATCGCCGACTGACGACGTGAAACTTCGGAAGGCGCTAAACTATGCAGTCAACCAGAACGCCATCGTCGAATCCATCCTCAGTGGGGTCGGCAAACCGGCGCGCGGTTCAATCGCCCCGAGCATCTACTGGTCGGCCCACGACCAACTTCCCGAGTACGGCCAGAACAAGTCCAAAGCGAAGTCTCTCGTAAAGTCCTCAAATTATGACGGCGAGGCGCTCAAACTCCTCGTCAGCACGGATATGACCGACGGGAATCTGCTCGCCCAGGCCGTTGCCCAACAGATGGAAGCGGTCGGTGTCAGCATCGACATCCAGGTGTTGGAGGATGCCGCGTTCAACGACGCCGAGCGCAACGGACAGGGCCATCTCGCACTGAGCGAGAAAGGGACGAACAGCGGCGCGGCGGACTACGTCATCTACGAGAGTTTCCACTCGGAAGGGGACATGAACGAGCGACTGTACGGCGACGAAGGAACTGGTCTCTACAACCTCGGTTCGAAGGTAGACTCACTTCTGAAGACCGGATTCCAAACGGGGAGCAAGGAGAAGAAGAAGGAGGTTTATCGAGAGGTTCAACGGATGATCGCTGAGAAGGCGGTTATCGTTCCGCTGTACTACAGCGAGTACGTCGTCGCGGCGTTTCGTGACGTGAACAATCTTGACCTTCGACCCATCCCCGAGATGGTTCGGTGGGATAGTCTGACGCATACAAACTGAGGCACGACAGAATGTGGAAATTCATCGTTCGTCGAACCGCAACCGCTCTGCTCGTCCTCGTCGGCGTTTCGATACTCACGTACGCCTTAATGTTCTTCACGCCCGGCGATCCCGCGACGACGATACTTCGTAAGCAGATGGGAGGCCGAACACCATCAAGTATGGCCGTCCAACAGTTTCGCGTTCAACACGGTCTCAATGACCCAATTCCGATTCAATACGCGAACTGGGTCTGGGACATTCTCCACGGAAACCTTCGCCAATCGTATTACGAGAACACACCGGTGTCCGCGATGATTATGAACCGTGTGTGGCCCACGCTTGAACTCGCCGTCGCAGCGATGGCCGTATCGTTGGCTATTTCGCTCCCTGCCGGCGTCTTCAGCGCGGTTCACAAAGGAAAGATGCCCGACTACCTCAGTCAGTTCGCTGCACTGCTCGGCGTATCGATGCCCAACTTCTGGCTGGGCTATCTACTCATCATCGTCTTCTCTCTCGAACTCGGTGTCCTTCCGGTGTCCGGCGTTGGGAGTTTCGAACGGTTGATTCTCCCTGCCGTGACGCTTGGAACCGGGATGGCCGCTATCGTGACCCGACTCGTCCGGTCATCGATGCTCGAGGTGCTGGACGATGAATACATTCGGACGGCCCGTGCGAAGGGGTTAAGAGAACGGATTGTCGTCTACAAACACGCACTTCGGAATGCACTCATCCCGGTCGTAACCATCGTCGGTCTCCAGTTCGGTTATCTGCTCAACGGTGCTGTCGTGGTGGAAATCGTCTTCCAACGACCGGGTCTCGGAAGCTTGCTCATCAATGCCATTTTCGCCCGCGATTACCCCGTTGTGCAGGGATTAGTGTTGCTTATCGCGGCCATCTTCGTCCTGACGAACTTCGCTGTGGATATCGTTTATCGCTATATTGACCCACGAATCTCGTTCGAGGGGGCCAGCGCATGAGCGATTCAGAATCCGATGCGATGACTGACGGCGGCGTCGTGGACGAGACGCGATTCCCGCGATATCGATCCGCCGTCGAGTCACGAGCGTTCCGCCAGTTCACCGCGAACAAACTGAACATCATCGGCCTTGTCATCGTCGTGACGGTGCTTTTCGGTGCGGTATTCGCCCCGGTTCTCACGACGTACAATCCGGAAAAGGGAGACCTCTTCGACCGATTGGAGCCACCATCAGAGGAACATCTCCTCGGAACTGACCAACTCGGTCGCGACGTTTTCGCCCGACTTCTCTATGGCGCGCGCATTTCGCTGGGAATCGCCGTTACGGTGGTGGGCATCACGTTGGTCATCGGAACCGCTGTCGGAGTGACAGCGGGATATGCAGGTGGATACGTGGACGAGGCGCTCATGCGCTTCGTGGATATCCTGCTCGCGTTCCCAGGAATTCTCCTCGCGCTTGTTATCGCGGGAATCCTCGGGCCGAGTCTCACGAACATCATGATTGCACTTGCCGTCGTCGGCTGGACGCAGTACGCGAGGGTCGTTCGCGGAAGCGTCCTCTCCGTGAAGGAAATGGAGTATGTTCGAGCCGCGCAATTGATGGGCGTCTCACGAACTCGTATCGTTCTCAAACACATCATTCCGAACGTCATCGCGCCGGTCGTCGTACTTGGCACGATGGATATGGCATACGTCATCCTCGGGACGGCGGGGCTATCATTCCTCGGTCTCGGCGCCCAACCGCCGACACCCGAATGGGGAACGATGTTGGCCTCCGGACGAAACTACCTCCAGGATGCGTGGTGGGTCGTGAACTTCCCCGGATTGGCGATTATGCTCGTCGTTCTCGGATTCAACCTCCTCGGTGATGGCCTTCGTGACCTTCTCGACCCCAAGGATATGGCCGATATGGAGGACAAGGGATTATGAGCAAACCATTACTCGAAATTGACGACTTACATACGCGATTCAGCACGCACGAAGGAACCGTTCACGCGGTCAACGGCGTCTCATTCTCTGTTGACCACGGCGAAATCGTCGGTATCGTTGGAGAAAGCGGGAGTGGGAAGTCCGTAACCGCACTCTCGCTTATGCGTCTCGAAAATCCGGGTCGTATCGTCGATGGCTCGATACGGTTTCAGGGAACAGAGTTAACGACGGCGTCATCCCAAGATATTCGCCGTCTCCGCGGCGGTGGGATGTCGATGGTCTTCCAAGACCCGATGACAACGTTGAACCCTGTCTTTACGGTGCGCGATCAAATCATCGAATCGCTCAAGGTACACGAGAAACCGAACTCGCAGAGCCTCCTCGACTTTCTCAACGCACCACTGTTCAGCAATCGGTCAGAACACAAACGCAAACAGGAACGCGCAGTTGAGTTGATGGAACAGGTTGGTATTCCCTACCCTGCGGAACGTGCTGACGCGTATCCTCACGAGTTTAGTGGGGGTATGCGTCAGCGCGTAATGCTCGCTATCGCACTCGCGAGCGAACCCGATCTCCTCATCGCGGACGAACCGACGACCGCACTGGACGTGACCATCCAGGCACAGATTCTGCGTGAACTGAAAACACTCAACGAAACGCATGGAATGAGCATTCTGATGGTAACCCACGACCTCGGTGTCGTCTCCGAGGTGTGCGATCGCGTCATCGTCATGTACGGTGGCGAGGTGATGGAAACCGGCTCAACGGACGACGTGCTCTCCGATCCGAAACACCCCTACACGAAGGCACTCCTCGACTGTATGCCACAGAATACGAGGCGCAAAGAACCACTCAACGTCATCGAAGGACAGGTACCGGATATGGTCGGTGGGACGACTGGTTGTCCGTTTGCCGACCGTTGTTCCCACACAACGAATGCCTGTACTAACGGCCCAATTCCGGAACACGACGTCGGTTCCGATCGCGTAGTGAAATGTGATGAAATCGAGTTCGTTAGCGATGCTGGTGTGGCGAGCGGTGGTGATGCCGAATGAGCCTTCAGCAACCCATGACAGGTTCGACGCCGGTCTTCGAAATCGAATCCGTCACGAAACGCTTCGCGCTCTCCGATTCGTTGCTCGACCGAGCCATCGGGACACGGGAGTTCGTCACCGCCGTCGACGATGTCTCCTTGACTATCCACGAGGGTGAAACGCTCGGACTCGTTGGAGAGAGCGGGAGCGGTAAATCGACGCTTGCGAACCTGATTACCGGGCTATACGAACCGACCGAGGGGACGATTTCCTTCGACGGTGAGCCAGTCGGTCACGTTTCCGCTCGATCGACCGACGTGCGCTCGGAAATCGGGATGGTATTTCAGAATCCGAAAGCGAGTATCGACCCCCGAATGTCGATTCGGGATGCTATCGAGGAGCCGATGAAAGCACAGGGCTGGTCACGCACTCGTCGCGAGGAGCGAATCGAAGAGTTGCTCACGCTGGTCAACTTGTCGGAGCATCACGCTGACCGCTACGCTCACGAACTCTCGGGCGGACAGGCACAACGAGTTGCTATTGCACGTGCGGTCGCACTCGAACCACGTGTGCTGGTGCTCGACGAACCCACATCGGCACTCGACGTGAGTGTTCAAGCGAAAATCACCAATCTACTGGTCGAACTGCAGGAGACGCTCGGCCTCACGATGCTGTTCATCGCACACGACCTCAGTGTCGTCGAACACATCGCCGACCGTGTCGCCGTCATGTATCTTGGGCAGGTCATGGAAGTTGCACCGACCGAACAACTGTTCGAACAACCAACGCACCCCTATACGAGTGCACTCCTTTCCGCGATTCCGGAGGTCGGGCCGGATGATGGCGAAACGGTGATTCTGGACGGAGATATTCCAAGCCCAGTGAATCCTCCGAGTGGCTGTGTTTTCCACACCCGGTGTCCGATTGCGCGACCGGAGTGTGCCGAAATCAACCCTCAGTACGAGGGTATTAGTCATGGACGGACAAAGTGTCTATATCCTATAGATGATGAAATCGAATCGGAGGCGGAACAATGACTAACGACAATTCCAACACCTCCGTGCCGTCCGATACTGGGTCAGCGGAGACCAGCAAATCAACGGACTCTACTTCAATTGAACCGAGTGAAAACGCACTACCCGCAGAGGATCTTCAGTATCCGGAGTTTACGTTCGAGGACGGCTCTATTTCTCCGGATGGATCGTTCGACCTCGAACGAACGCTGAAGCGTGACGAGATGGAAAACTGGCTCTCCGACCTTGCCGGAGGGCTCACCAGCCACGACATCGCCGTTGAATCGTCCGACCGCCACGTCACGTTCGGTATCCGGCCCGATGCAGTATCGATGGCGTTTGAACCGGACGACGATCATCGTGGAAAACTCAAGGTGTCGTTCGAGTTGGACGCGAAAGTCATGCTCGCGCAGGATACTGACAGTCCAAAGATCGGTGCCCGTGCCGGTCGTGGGTTCGTTCCCGTCGAGATGCTCACGACGGATCGGAAGCCGGAACATTTCCGGTGTTACAATTGGATCGAAAATCCCGTTGAAGAGGAGTAATCGCTGCTATTTTTCGAAGGGTTTGCTTTCGATTCACACAATGGAAGCTTTTTCACCGGGAGAAAAAACCCACAATGCTTACTTATAGACGCACTCATCATCGACCGTGTGTGAGGATTGCCGTCCGCGCGAACTCCTCGCCCTCTTGGGAGATGAATACGTGCAAACCGTACTTTCCGCTACGAGTGATAAGCCACTGTCAGCGAACGAATTGAGTGATATTTGTGGGACATCATTGCCGACAGTGTATCGGCGCATCGAAGAGATGGTCGCCTGTCACCTCCTTGCTGAACGAAACGAGATCGACGCTAACGGCAATCATTACAAGACGTATGAGGCACTGCTTGAGCAAGCAACCGTTCAGTTGGACGACGGCGAATTTGTCGTTGATCTTGACACCGTTGAACGAGAAGATGCACCGGATCGGTTCATGCGAATGTGGAACAACATTCGGGAGGATGAGTCATAATGCATATCGGACTCGTCGTCGCCAAAATCGTCGTAGCGATACTCGGCCTACTCATTGCATTCCAGAGTTATCGCGCCTACGCTCGGTACGACAGCAGTCCAATGTTGTATCTTGCACTCGGTTTCTCCCTCATCAGTATTGGCTCAGTCATCGAAGGGGTTCTCTACGAAGTCGTGAAATTGTCTCTCTTCTACGCCGGAATGGTTCAGTCAATCGTCGTCGCACTCGGCATGGTCGCTGTTCTGTACTCTCTGTACGGTCGGGAGCGCTAACGCTTTCGAACTGCCCTTGCTGGCTGAATCTCCTCTTGCCGCGGTAGGAATCAGTCTCGTCCTATTTAAATGGTTCTGCCGATTAAATCCAGTGAAAATACGCCATTCGCTTTTGAGCCCTCTGTATGTAGAACCGTTCACCAATGTCCAGGGAAAATTCTAATCACCGACGAAAACTACTACGACTTGCAGTCGTCGTAGCGCTCTTGACTGCTGCTGTCGCTGGCGTTGCTGCAGACACAACGACGACGGAGGGCCACGGTCATGGCGATGACGACCACGGAGAAGCCGAAACTACTAGCGCCCACCAGGAAGAGACCAAAACTACGAGTGACCACCATGGGGGTGCCGAAACTACGAGTGGTCATCATTCGGATGGGGACAGTCACGATGAAGGAACCGAAACCACTGGTGGTCACCATTCCGATGGAAATAGCGATGACCATCATGCAGGCGAGAGCAGCGGTGACCAGCATAACCAAAGTTCGATGGCGTGGCTGGCCAGTATCGCTGGCTTGCTCGCGCTCTCTGCGGTTTCCGTTGGACCCGTCTACTGGTTTGGAAAACAACGAAATCACATCTCGAATGTCGATGCTGCCCATGTTGCCGCAGTCGGACTTATTCTAGTGAGTGCAGCCGTTCACCTCTATCTATTCCTCCAGCACAGCGAACTCGAGATGCTCCTCGCTGGACTCGGATTTATCGGCGCAGTCGTCCTGTTTTTCCTCGGAATCAGCCGACGACTTCTCTACGCAGTCGGCATTCCGTACGTCGCAGCACAATTCGTTCTCTGGTGGATGAGTGACATGCCACACCTCCAGAGTTACGGCCTGCTCGACAAGGCCTCCCAAGCGTTGCTTGTCGTCGTCCTGACGTACCTTCTCATCGTGGAATAGCCCTCGCGACCGTGAAATACGAGACTATCTACCGATGCGCAGACAACCGCCATGGAGTGCAGGCCTTTCAAATCGAGATTCTCGTTGGTTGCTCGTTACCGGCAACCGGCTAGTCGTTGCTGCTGTGCTCCTCTCCAGCATACTGTTTCTGCTTGTTCTGTTCATGTCCGTCGGCGTTCTCTCCAGTCGGCCGTCGAGTCCAATGAACCTACTCTTCAGTGCGTTACTCGGCGGGAATTCCACGCTGATTTCTGTCGTGCTTTCGATCAACCAACTCGTTCTCTCGCGCGAGTTGGGCGCAACCGGTGAGTTCCATAGTTGGCTGTCCATCTTGCCTGATGAACCTTCGCACCCAAACTGCATCCTGACGGCGTTAGTTCGGGTTCCGGTGGTCATTTTGAAATAGTGGTGCAGAAACGGAACTCCGTATCGGGATGGTCTGTCGCTGTTGAATTTTGAAAGTAAAGGGTTGACCACCTATTTGACGTGGTTGCGCGGGTGTTTCACTCATATCCTGTGATTTATAATGGATAATTGGGTTAAATCTCCATCGCTTTCTAGATACTATGGCAACTAAAACCACGGAAGACGAACTACTCCGAACTGCTCTTATCGTTCTGGGTGTCATCGTCCTGATTCCAGTGCTGTTGATGGCCTTTGCGGTGCCGATGATGGGGATGATGGGTTGGTGGGGTGGTGGCATGTTCGGACGAGGAGTCTCGCCAGTATGGGGATTCGGTATGATGTTCGTGTGGCTCCTCGTTCTATTGGGCATCAGCTATGCTTTGTATCGTGGACTTGTCGGGCGCAGTGATAGCGCTCGTACTAATGACCCAGCGCTTGACGAACTCCGAACCGCATTTGCTCGCGGGGAAATTTCCGAAGAAGAGTTCGAGATGCGCCGGGAGAAACTTCGAACAGATAGGTAGAGTAACGACATTCCCGAAATCGGGTTACGATTGATCGGGGAAGCTCCCGGAGAAGTCGCCCGATTACGAGACTGTCATTGCGATCAACAGAAAAAGTCCTACTCTGTTAAATTGTATCACTGGGGTCGTGTTTGTCCGCCATTCGCTCGACTTCGGCCTCGTATCGGTTTTGGAGGGTCGAATCATCAACGGCTTCGAGATCGGCAGGTGGGACGTCTTTCGCAGCGGTCACCGAATCCATGTCGACCGCCTGTGCAGCGAGCTCTCGGCGATAGAGTCGCTTACCGTCTGGCGTTGCGTACTTAAGGATGATGAGATCACGATTGTTGTACCCACGCTCGACAAGCCACACACGGATATCCCCAGTTTCAGTAGCCATAGTGATAGTGACGGGAATCACGATGTTAGGCAGTTTGGTCTCCCTTCGCATTCGAAATCGGTGTCAGGAATACCTGAATTCGAGAGAATAGCGATACTCGCAGTTAAGTCTCTAATGAGTCTCGGGATTCGATGCCGTCCAGTGAACTGGGTCGGTGACGTACATTGAACTGCGGCACTATCCAGTTCTACCGAGTGAGTGCATTATACAGCCACGCGAAGGCGTAGATGAAGATGAAACTGATGATCGCTGCTTCGATCATGCCTGCTACGGTTCCGACAATGGTCGGTTCGAAGAACAGGTGCCACTGTTCCATCATCTCGACTGCGCCTTCGTAGACGCCGACTGCTCCAAAGATTCTCAGAAGGAGCATGACGACGGCTGAAACAATTGCCGCGGCACTAGCGAATGCTAGTGCGTTGAGTTTCATCGTTTCGTGGGCAGTCTCCGATTCGTACTCTCTATGGCTAGTGGTCGTAGTGCTCATACGTAGAGATACGTCGCGCTCGTTCAATCGGATTGCAGCTTAAATTCGAAAGCACTCGCCATTGCCCAATCCTCTGTGGCTTCATTTCGAACCAAAACGAAAGACAGGAGTAAGACCGTGTGAATAGTTCACATAGGATGTTTCGATATAAACGTCGTCGCGCTAAATGTAATAACAGTTTTAACCACCGTCTAGAAGATGCTCTGGTCGCTGACTCGCGGTAGCTGATTATCGTGCCAGATACTATCTTTCAGAGTAACCGTATGGATTGCCTATTCCTTCACATTTTTAAGGGCAATTGGCAAAAGTGATGCGGGCCAAGTTTCATGTATGGAAACCACTGTCGTCAGCGGAATCCTCGAATCGTTACGAATCGGGGTCGGTTTCCTTTGGACCGCTGCATGGGCAATCACTATGGGGTTAATGATCACGAGCCTCGTGCAAGTCTACGTCTCGAAAGAACGGATGGCACGCCTGCTCGGCGACGATGACCTCAGTGGACTCGCGAAGGCGACCGTCTTCGGTGCTGCTAGTAGTGGTTGTAGCTTCGGGGCCGTTGCTATCGCAAAGGGGTTGTTCAAGAAGGGGGCCCACGTGGTCAACGTTCTTGCGTTTATGTTCGCCTCGACGAATCTCATTATCGAACTCGGTTTGATGATCTTGATCCTCCTCGGCTGGGAGTTTCTCGTCGCCGAACTCCTCGGAGGCCTCATTCTCATCGCGGTGATGGCTCTTATCGTCCACGTAACACTCCCGGAAAATCTCTTTGAAGACGTTCGGAAGGAACTGAATCAGCAAGACCACGACCACGGTGTCACCGAGGATCCGACGTGTGGAATGGAGGGCAAGGACGAGTACTCGCTCATGACAGACGGGGGTGAAACACTGAAGTTCTGTTCCGCTGGGTGTCTGGAGACGTACCAGCAGGAGGTTGCGAGCAGTGGTGACTGGCGGGACGAGTTATTGACGTGGGGTGGCTGGTACAAACTCGGGAATCAGTATCGGAAAGAGTGGTCGATGATTTGGAAAGACGTTATCGCTGGTTTTCTTATCTCCGGCTTCGTTATCGTTTTCGTCCCACAGTGGGTCTGGAACAGTCTCTTCCTTCAGGGAGATGGCCTGCTCGTAAGTGCCGAAAATGCGATCATGGGTGTGACAATTGCCGTCATCAGCTTCGTCGGCAGTATCGGAAATGTTCCGTTCGCCGTTGCACTCTGGGGCGGCGGCATCAGCTTCGCGGGTGTCATTGCGTTCGTCTACGCCGACCTCATCACCATTCCGGTGCTGAACGTTTACCGCAAGTACTACGGCTGGAAGGTGACGCTCTACATCTTCAGTGTGTTCTTCGTCACGATGGCGTTCTCCGGATTTCTTATGGAGGAGTTGTTCACTGCCTTGGGTATCGTGCCAAACCTCGCTGGCGGGGAGACGGCGACCGAACAGACGTATTTCGAACTCAACTACACGTTCTATCTCAATGTCGTCGCGTTCGCGCTCTCGGGATTCCTCTTCTACGTCTACCGACGAGGACTTGGCGCACCCGGGCAGTACCGGGATCCCGTCTGCGGGATGCGGATCGACGACAGCGGTCCGAGCGTGACCCACGACGGTGAAACCTACTATTTCTGCTCCAATCGATGTAAGCAGTCGTTCGAGAGCAATCCGGCTGAGTTCTCGCAGCTACACCCACAAATTTCTGGGACGAGTTCTTCTCAAAGCCACGAGCATCATTGAACGACCCACTCTAGCCTTCGTCACTGCTTATATACCCGCTATAATTTCGCTCGGCGGAAACGACTTGTGTTGTTTTTAAAACACCATAGAATTGGCGCAGCAACGACATCGATAATCATCCCTTCGAATCCAGTATGAAAGAGCAACCCCAATCGAGTGGCCAGCCGTGCGACGGCCTTTCCGATACGGAATCGAGTCTCGAACTCCACGATGGACGAAACCTCTCCTACACCGAATACGGAGACCTATCCGGTACTCCAGTATTTTTCTTCCACGGAACACCTGGGTCCCGCATTTGTGTCCCGGACCCACTCGCAATATCGTCAAACAACGTCCGGTTCATCACCGTCGACCGACCCGGCTACGGTAAATCGACGCCGATTTCCAATCGATCCCTGATGGACTGGTCCGACGACGTGGCCCAGTTAGCCGATACTCTCGGCATTGAGGAGTTCGCCGTTGCAGGGCTCTCAGGCGGCGGACCATACGCACTGGCTTGCGGAGCAGCACTTCCGGATCGAGTTACAACTGTCGACGTGATTAGCTGCATGGCTCCGATAGGAGTGGGAAACACGACCGAGGGGATGTCGTTGTATAATCGGCTTGGATTCCTCCTCGCTCGTTATACACCATTCGTGCTACCACTGGTTCTCCGCTCGATGGCTCGGCAAGCACGAGATGACGCCGAAGCGGTCGTTTCCGACGCTCGCTCCCGATACACACCATCCGACCAGCAGATACTGGACGACCCAGATATCCGACGAGATATGGCACGCGAACTAGCGTCTGCGTACAAACACAGCGTCGAGGGGCACGTCGAGGATTTGAAGTCACTTGCACGGTCGTGGGAGTTCGAGCTCGCCGAAATCTCCATCCCGGTTCGACTGTGGCACGGCGGCGACGACCGCAACGCACCGCTTCCGATGGCCGAGTATCTCGCCGAAACGATTCCTCACAGCCATCTCACGATCTTTCCCGAGGAGGGCCACCTCATCGCGTACGAACACTTCGACGAAATTCTTGGCGCACTCGCCGAGAAGAGCGTCTCTAGACAGAACGGCACAAGAGAGTGACGAGCAAATCGCATCCAATGTGACTGCATACTCTCATCGGTAGCTTCGTTACGTGTGCCGCTGAACGGATACGGTATGCGGTTTCTCCGATTAACACTCGGTCCGGAACTCATCGCGCCCAGTCCAGCAGCGACCAGTGGCGAGGTACTCAACGTTCAGTACGTCTCCGATGGAACAGTTCTAGAGCTCTACTCGGTCGAGGGAGACCTGGATAGGATTTTACACCAGATGGAAACCAGTCCGAACACGTGTCGGTTCGAATATCTGGGCACCCAGGCTGGTAGGCATTACATTTTCCACTCCGGGCGTCCGAGCGAGGAAGTGCAGGCTCTCATCGAACTGCTAGAAGAGTTCCATCTGATGGTCGTCCTTCCGTTGCTATTCGATGATACGACTGGCGCGACGGTCGACATCATCGGGGAAGCCGAGTCCTTACACCAGGTATACAAGCAATTCCCGCCGGAAATTCGACACCGAACGACAATCGAACAAGTGGGCAAGTACGTCCCGAATTACTCTGGCATTCTGTCAGTCCTCACTGAACGCCAGCGAGAAGTGTTGCATGCGGCCGTCGCAGTCGGCTACTATGCGACACCGCGGTCGGGAACCGCCGAAGACGTTGGTGAAGTCGTCGGGTGTGCGCCGAGTACGGCGGCTGAACATCTTCGGAAACTCGAAGCACGACTCTTTATCCACCTCGTAGGCTCGGAGTGAGCGCGAAACTAAGAATCTCGTTTTTGTATAGACGGTACGTATACACTGCTTGGTGGAGTACTCTAGTGAAGAGGTGAGAACAGTGGTCGACTCACAACCTCAGTACAACGAGTTCCGATCTACGATTGCTGGCGTTACCATTGAAGGACGTGCCCACTCGCTGAGCGCGTGGTTCGTCCTCGCGCTCAGACTGGTCATTGGGTTCGCGTTCTTCTACACGGGTATCGAGAAGATTCTCGGCGGGTTCGACGCACAGAACTACCTCGTAAACGTCGCCGCGACGAATGGGAACCCCCTTGCAGGACTGTTCCTGTCGATGGGGCAGACGTCGTGGTTCGTCGATTTTGTGAACGTCGCCGTTCCGTGGGGAGAAGTGGCCATCGGACTTGGCCTCATAGTCGGACTTCTGACCCGTCTCGTGGCGTTCTTCGGTGCGTTCCTGATGCTCATGTTCTACTTCGGCAACTGGAACCTCGAACACGGGTTCATCAACGCTGATTTCATGTACCTGCTGGTATTCCTCTCTGTCGCTGCGTTCGGTGCCGGTCGTATTCTCGGTCTCGACGCCATCGTCGAACAGTACAAAATCGATGGACGGGCCTTGCTCGACCGATACCCTCAGTTGGAATACGTTCTCGGCTGAAACTCATATTTGACGCAAAAAACGGTGTTCGAACGAGTTCGCCGTTCGGCTGGCTCCGTAATCAGTGCATGCTGCGGCAGCTCTCGGCGCACTCGCTGAGAACGTCTGCACAGAGCTGGCAGTGGTCGTGGTCGTGTTGCTCGCATTCATCGGCACACGCCTCACAGACGTCCGCACAGAGTTCACCGAGTTGGTCGCTGTAGTCCGAATCGCGGGCCATGAACCGTGCGTGCAGCGATGCGATGTCCGCGACGTCACGGCAGAGACGGATGCACTCGGCCATGTCTTCGCCGTGGTCGGCACACGCATCGGCACACCACTCACAGGCTTCGGCGGCTTCCGTACAGATTTCAATGCAGTCGCGCTGTTCTTCGCTCAGGTGGTCGATCTCGGAGACGGTGTCTGAAAGCGACATTGCATCCATTACTATGGGATGCTGCTTTTCCGGGATTGTGGCTTCGATTGTAAAGGAACAACGACTGTAATCCAGACCATCGACGGGTTCGTGGAGGTGCTGTATTCGCAACGGACGAGCGCAGAATCCCGAGATTGGCCATGAACCATGGAACGTAACTCGCTGCTGTGGAGGATCTTCGTCCTCATGGGGTAAGTAGTCCGACCGGAGGTTTACAAACCGAAATAGGGAGGTTGATATTCGGTGGTTTGTTAACGGTCACGTTGATTCCATCGTTTCTACCGCGGTGTGTCTACTTTGAAGCATGCACTGGCTCTCTTCGACGTCCTCGCGTTTCCGTTCAAAATCCCACCCCTATGAGGCGTATCGCAGATACACGAACTGATGAGGAGACAAAAAGCGTGAAGCTATTACTCGTTGGCTGCCTCCTGCAGTGATTCGTACTGTTCGACGATCTCCTCGGCACAGGACGAGCAACAGACGTGGTACATATCCCCGGAATCGACTTCCACCGTCTCACCGTCGCCACTAATCTGGTTTCCACAGATTGAACATTGGATGCCAACGTCGCCACTTCGGAGCGCTGGTTGCCACGACGAATGCAGCACCGATTCGACTTTGTAGTCCTCGATTGCCGCCTCGTCTAAGGTGTCGGTGAACAACTCGTGAACTTCCGACGTGTCGAGAATCACTTTAGCTACGATACGCGATTCGACCGTCTGAAACACGTGTTCGACACCTTCGATGGATACCAACTGTGACCGGATATCCGCCGCCTTACTGGCTTGAACGTCGAGAATCAGCAGCAGTTCGTCGGCTCTCGAAAGCTGTGTTTGATCCATCTCGACGGTAAATCGTCGAACGATACCGAGGTCTTGGAGTCGTTCGACCCGGTTGGACACCGACGGAGGTGACAGACCGACGACGTCGGCAATCTCCCGATATGGGCGACGGGCGTCTTCGAGCAACAATTGCAGGATTTCGATATCGGTGGAGTCCAACTCGGTCATTAATGGGGTCGGGAGAGGTTCGGGGTAATTCGTGCAACTGCTTGTCGCTTCTTTGGAAGAGTGTGATAGTTCATGCTCAGCGTTCCACGGTATACCCTGCGTTCTCGATGGCTTGTGCAATGGTATCTGTGTCTGCGTTTCCGCTAACCCTGACCCGGTCGGACTCATTATCTGCGGCGGCGTTCTCAACGTCGTCTAATTCTTCGAGTGTCGATTCGACTGTCTGTTCGCATCCGCCACAGCTCATCCCTTCGACGGTAAGTTCGGTCGTCATATCGCGATAATACGGGCGAACGTCTTTTTCTCGTTTCGGCTTCGAATCCGCGCATCATCGGTCGATAAATTCGAGGTTTCAAAACTAAGCGATTCGAAGGCCTTTTCAGCCAGCGAGAAAACCCGAAATGCTTTATTCCGATTACAAGCATCCGTGACCGTGTGTGAGGATTGTTATCCACGCGAACTCCTCACCCTCCACCGGCGTAGTCGTCTTGCTCTTCCTCGGCGTGAACCGACGACTCCTCTACACGGGCGGCATTCCGTATGTCGCGGCGCAACTCGTCCTCTGGTGGACAAGCGGCATGCCACACTTCCAGGGTTACGGTTTATTGGACAAAGTTAACCAGACGCTGTTGGTCGTCGTCTTGGCGTACCTCTTGATCGCCGAATAACTGGACGATGCGAGTCGTCGCCGCTATTGTTCGCGTTGGAGGCGTTCCCGGCGCGTATCGAACTCCTCTTCAGAGAGGTCGCCGCGGGCGTAGGCGAGTCGCAGTTCTTCGAGCGCTGCATCACCGCCAGCCCCATCGCCAGCGAGCGCGCGGTAGAGGACGTACCCGAGTGCAAGCACGACCAATAGCGAGACGAGCATCATCATCCAGCCCCAGACTGGCGTTTGGCCGCCGTATCTCGGCCCCATCATCCAGCCATCCATCATCGGGAACGCGAACACCATCATCAGCATCGGCGCGAACAAGATGACAGCCAGTATGACGACGATCAGTCGAAGCCACGAGTCGTTCTGACGTGTGGCGGTCATATGGAATACTAGCACTCAGAGTCAAAAAGAGGTATCGACGGTTCTGCACTCGTTCTAGAACCGCGAAATCAGACTGCCAGAATGGATTAGTCGGCCGCGCCGAATGTGAAAGCACCCACTGATGTCTGAAGAACAACGACCTAGTAATGGCTTGTCCAATCGACCGCTCCGGTGGCTGCTCGTGGCTGGCAACCGCGTGACTCTCGCCGGTGTGTTTCTCGGTGGAATTCTCCTCTTCGTTGCTGTGCTGACGTCTGTTGGTATCCTCTCTGGTCGGCCGTCTAGTCCAATGTACTTTCTGTTCAGTGCGTTTCTCGGCGGGAATTTCACGGTAATCTCGGTCGTGCTCTCAATCAACCAGCTCGTCCTCTCGCGTGAACTGGGTGCTCCCGGTGAGTTACGTCAGCGAATCGAAAACGCGCTCGAATACCGCGAGAACGCGCAAAAACGCGCCGACCAATCGGTAGCTCCGGTACTGCCGGGGAGCTTCTTGCGGTTTCTGCACGAAACGACCGAAACGCGAACCGAAGAACTCCGTAAGAGCGTGGTGAACACGACGGACGGGCGCTTGCAAGAACGTGTCGAGACGTTCGCCGACGACGTTCTTATGGACGTGAAGACGGTTCTTCGGGCGCTCGACACGGAGCCAGTGCAAATCTTCGCAGTCATCGAGGCGACACTCGGGACAAATCACGCCCGGCAACTCCGTGAAATCGACCGAATAGAGGCCGAGTTCGACGAGTACCTGACTGACGACCAGCGAAACGTACTCGGAGAGATTCGAACGAACTTCCTGCAGATCGACGTCGCCCGCAAGTACTATCGAACTGTCTACGTCGAAAAGGAACTCTCACATCTCTCGCGAATCATCCTGTACGTCGGCGTCCCTGCAGAGCTCCTCTTGGCCGTCGTCCTCGTCGTTTACGGTGGCGTAAAGACGACACCACTCGTCGCCGGGTGGCTCGACGTGCTCGTCCCTGTCGCACTTACTGCCGGATTTGGTCCCCTTGTCGTTCTCTTTTCGTTCGTCCTCCGACTCTCGTGGGTCGCCCAACACAACGCGTCGGTCGCGCCGTTCACCGCGTCAGACGAAGAATACCAGTTCTGATTAGTGCTTTGGGCCCGATTCGATACGAGATGGGTTTCACAAATGCGTGAACTCATATATGTCCTCGTGACGCTCGTGCTGGTCGGCCTCTGGTTAGGCAGTGCCTCGATATTCACTGGTATCGCATTTTGGGGATTCACGGTAGTCCTGGTCGTCGTCCAATTGACCATCTTGGTCTATGCGGTTCGAGATGTCCGACGTCGAAACGAGAACTAAAACGCCTCGTTTTTCAGTTATTTTTCGACAGAGTATCGCCTTCTCGAAGGGCGTTTCGAGTTCCAAATGAGACAACGATGGAACTCATGCCCACTGCAGTTCCGAAGAGCAGAACGAGACTCAGGACGTGCAGTGCGACGACATCGTAGGTGTGACTGATCGTTTTGCTCGCCACTGCCACACTGTCGACGAGTAGAATGAGCGCGAAGTACTGCTTGAACTTCGCCTCCTCGACGAACGCCGTCAACCGAGAGCCGAGATACGCGCCGAAGACACTCCCACCGAGTAGAGGAACGACGACCGAGAGGTGAACCGCGTCCGTTCGGGCATAGATAAATGCGCCGTAGCCGCTCGATATTGCGATTTGAAAGATGTCTGTTCCGACCGCTACCGTTTCCGGCAGGCTCAACCCGTACATCAGACTCGGCAGGACGAGGAATCCACCGCCGACACCGAGGACGCCAGCCAGCACCCCCGTCGTGAATGCGATTACCAGCACGACCCACACGGAAGCGGTAACCCCGCCGCTAAACGATAGCATTGGCGGAATTTTGACGGTTCCAATTTGCTGAAGGACGTTCGCATCTACCATTGTTCCCTGCACGGCAGTCCTGTTACGAGCGTCGAATAGCACGAATAGTCCGACCGCCGCTAACAACCCGACGTATGCGGTGCTGACGATGAGGTCTGCGAGTCCGATGGCTGAAAGCTCGAACAACACCCGCTTCCCGACCTCTAACCCCATCGTCATCCCCACGATGAGGAGCCCTCCCAATTTGTAGTCGATGTGGCCGAGACGGCGGTGTGTCACGACGGCCGTAATCGACGTTCCGAAGACGAATACCAGCCCGGAGCCGACCGCCGCCTCGACCGGATGGCCGAGAACGAGCAGCGCAGGCGTGACGAAGAAGCTTCCACCAAGACCAAAGAAGCCGAAGAGGATGCCGACCGTGAATCCGAACAAGACGAAGAACGCGATTCCCGGTTCGAACGACCACAGGCTCATTCCCCCCATACCGCTGTCCGTGACGAGAGCAACGATATTGGATCTTACTCCGCGTGCCGTAGGTGTCCGTCAGTCGTAGTCGTGTCCGCCTTCGTTGCCACTTTCGCCGCCATTCCCGTGCTCACCGTTGCTACCGTGGTCACCGCTCGTATTGCTCTGGTCTCGGTCGTTCTCGATAGTTACGTCACCAACCATCGTCGATGGATGCACGGTGCAAATATACTGGGCGATGTCGCGCGTAGCAACGAACGCGAGCATCTGTACTGCCCCCTCTTCGGCAACCTGTGGCGTCACTCGAATCGCATCCTCGGGTGGTTCTTGTCTCCCTCGATGGTTCCCCATCATCCCGTCCATCATGGTTCCATTCGTTCCGCCCATCATCGTCCCGTTCTGACCACCCATCATCGGCCCGCCGTCCTGCATGGTCCGCACAGTCGGCAAAATCACAGAGAGATTCTTCCCATTCGAGTCTCTCAACGCGAACGTGTGCGGTTGCCCGTCGAGGTTCTGCCACATGACGCCGTACGTCTGTCCCGGTTCTAGCTGGAGCGTCGGGTTTTGTCGTCCGGCAATCGATTGTGGACCCTGTCCTCGCCAACCGGAGACGCGGCCACCGAAGCGGAAACAACACATACCGCGGTGCTGATCACGAGACGTCGTTTCTTGTGCGCCCACTCCTGATGACAAGCCAATTACGGTCCCTCCCACGGTCGCGATGAACCGTCTTCGTGTCTGCTTTGCTGGTCGTGGTTTCTCGAACATGGTACTCCCCCCCTCGCGACCACGGCATAGATGATAATAAATCAAACTAATATCCCATAGCAGTGCAATCAATACAATCGATTTCGGGACCGATATTTGCATTAAACTCGTAACACGCAAGCCCATGACGATGGCATAACTGGCAGTTCAGTGAAATCCCCGGTTGATTCGCAGTGCATCGAAAACGCTGGATACACCAGTCACGCTGTCAGTCCGGTGGGGACTCGGCGTGGACGATCTCGGCGAGACTGTCGAGTTGCGCCGAGACGTGTGTGCACTCTCCGGCAAGGTGAAGGACGAGGTCATCGAAGGCAATGACGCCGACGACTTGATGGTCGTCAACAATTGGAATTCGGCGGACGTGGGCGTCGTTCATCGCCCGCAAGACACGCTGGATTTTTGCGTCTGCGTCGACGGACTGTGGATTCGGCGTCATCACGTCCTGTGCAGTGAGCATTTCGATATCAGTGTCTTCGTGGGTCAGGCTTGATGACCCGTCGTCGGCGACGACTTCGACAGCGATGTCCCGGTCGGTGACGACGCCAACGAGTTCGTCGTTTTCGGTGACGAGGACGCTCCCGACCGTTCGGTCGCGCATTATTTGGGCAGTCTTGGTGATGGGCGTGTCCGGCGTGACGCTGACCACGTCCCTCCGTGCGAGTCGTCGGGCGGTCATCCCAAGGTCGGTTCGTTCGGTGGCCATGGCACCAACCGTACGCTAGCGATAGTCTAAATTATTTGCCTGTCTCCTAAGGCCGGTTGAGTCGGCGTTCGTGCCAGTGGTCTACGCTATCGTCGGCAAATACGACGATGATCGCACTCCGGTTGACGAGGTCACTGCGATATACTGTGATCGACTCGGTGTAGAGCCCACACATCCATCAACCTCTGGATCGTACATCTATAAGTTCGCCATGGACGACCACGAACACTCACAGAACGGAGATCCTCCATCAGGAACCGATTCTCACCATGGTCGCAACAGTGTAGATGATGATGAGCCAGTCGGAACCAATGCGGACGACCGCGTAGAGCAATCGATGCTCGAGGAAGAGGCCGAGGACGCTGACGAGGCCGAGCGGGAGATTGCAGAACACGATGGACACGGGATGGGTCACGGCAACGGTGGAAACGGTCACGGTGATCACGGGGGTATGCACGAAGGGCACGAACAGATGTTCCGTCGACGCTTCTTCGTTTCGACCCTCCTTTCGATTCCTGTTCTTCTCTACAGTCCGTTCCTCCAGGAGACGCTCGGTTTTTCCGTTCCGGTATTTCTAGGAAGCCAGTGGATCAACCCCGTCTTCGCGGTGATCGTCTTTGTCTACGGCGGTGTGCCGTTCCTCCAGATGGCCAGCCCCGAACTGAAAGATCGCTCGCCGGGGATGATGACACTCATTTCGATGGCGATCACTGTCGCGTTCATCTATAGCTTGGCGAGCGTCGTCTTCCCGACGCAGTCTGCGTTCTTCTGGGAACTCGTGACGCTCATCGACATCATGTTGCTAGGCCACTGGATCGAGATGCGGTCAGTCCGGCGGGCGTCCAGTGCCCTAGACGAACTGGCAAAACTGATGCCCGACACTGCAGAGCGGATCACTGGGTCAGGTGACACTGAGGAGGTGCCAGTGAATGGACTTTCGGATGGCGATCTCGTCCTCGTACGGCCGGGCGCCAGCGTTCCCGCGGATGGCATCGTCGAGGACGGCGAGTCGGACGTAAACGAGGCAATGATCACCGGCGAATCCAAACCCGTGGCCAAGGAACCCGGCGACGAGGTGATCGGTGGGACGGTCAACGGTGATGGGAGCCTCCGGGTGCGGATCGACGCAACCGGCGACGAAACGACCCTTGCCGGGATCATGCGTCTGGTAGAGGAGGCGCAGTCGAGTAAGTCGAAGACGCAGGTACTCGCCGACCGCGCAGCGGGATGGCTATTCTACGTCGCTGTCGGGGCAGCACTGCTCACCGCAGTCGCCTGGACGGTCGCGACGACGTTCAATGCGACCGTGATCGAACGGGTAGTCACCGTCCTCGTCATCGCCTGCCCGCATGCACTTGGCCTGGCGATTCCACTGGTGGTCGCAATCAACACCTCGCTAGCGGCTCGCAATGGGATACTCGTCCGCGACCGCATCGCCATGGAGGAGGCGCGAAATCTCGATGCGATCATCTTCGACAAGACTGGAACGCTAACAGAGGGAGAACATGGCGTCGTCGGGGCGGCAACTGTCGACGGCATTGATGAAGCGGAGGCACTCCGACTCGCTGCTGCCGTCGAGAGCGATTCCGAGCATATGATTGCGCGAGCTATCAGAGAGGCTGCCGCTGAGCGGGGGATCGACGCGCCTGCTGCAGACGACTTTGAAGCGATGAAAGGCCGGGGCGTCCGCGCAACCGTCGAAAGCCAAGAGGTCTACGTCGGGGGTCCGAACCTCCTAGGGCATCTTGACAGGGATGTTCCAGCCAACCTACAGAATTTCGCCGACGAAGCAGGCGAAAACGCCCGGACGGTCGTTTATCTCGTCCGGGAGGGAGAACTAATAGCTGCGTTCGCGATGGCCGATGTCATTCGCGAGGAAAGCTACCGGGTCGTCGACGCACTCCATGACCTGAACATCGAGGTCGCAATGTTGACTGGTGACGCCCAGGATGTCGCAAACGCCGTCGCGGACGAGCTGGGTATCGACACGGTGTTCGCCGAGGTCTTGCCTGAAGACAAGGACAAGAAAGTACAGGAACTCCAGAATCAGGGTAAACTTGTCGGAATGGTCGGCGACGGTGTCAACGACGCACCCGCACTGGCGCGGGCCGACGTCGGTATCGCAATCGGAAGTGGGACGGACGTCGCCGTCCAGTCAGCTGACGTCATCCTCGTCCAGAACAATCCGATGGATGTGGTCCGACTCGTGAAGCTAAGTAAGGCGAGCTACCGGAAGATGCAGGAAAACATCGTTTGGGCTGCGGGCTACAACGTCTTCGCGATTCCACTTGCAGCGGGCGTGCTCGCACCGATTGGAATCCTCCTTTCACCTGCTGTCGGGGCACTTTTGATGTCACTCAGCACGGTCATCGTCGCCATCAATGCCCAGTTCCTCCGTCGCGTCGATCTTGATCTTCCATCGCTTCCAGGCACTTCTCCTTCTAGGAGTCCACGACCGGCCGACTAACCGAAGACCACATCGCTCTTCGACTCCTTTGCACCCCAATGCTCGTATTGAGACGGTTTGCTCCGATTAGTGGCCTATCTATTAGACTGGCACAAAGCAGCTGTGTGGATTGATGGCGAGCGCTTGGCCATTCAGGCGCTCATCATGTCGCGGCAGCTCTCGGCGCACCACTCACAGACCTCGATCGCTTGGGTGCAGATCTCGATGCACTCTTGCTGTTCGTCACTCAGGTGGTCGATCTTGGACGTCGTTTCTGCAAGGGACATTGCACACACACACACTACAGCAGGCTCACTTTCCCCGCTTCTGGCTTTGATTGCAAAGGACCCCCTATTAGTTGCAGTTTCCCAGTGGCATGTGTAGCGAGCTAGTCTCGGAAAAGATTGTGACATGTGATAACACTGTATGTCGTACACAGTACGTAATCCGCCGTACCAGAATTCTGATGACAAACACGGTTCTCATGGCTGTCCAGGGATGCTCAAAGCCACAGTTGAATTAGTTGCTTGACGGATTTTGTCGCTAAAGAGAACGTGAGCACAGTGGCGAGCAGGCTATCAAGACAAACCACAACCCCCTTCGTACCTTTGTCTTGTTAGCCGAAAGCCCGTAAAGTGTCTCTCCCATAAGCCACAGACATGGACCGAAGAGAGTACGCAATCCTCGCACTCATCGCGCTCGCGACGGTCGGGATCGGCGTGATCACCACGTCGAAGCCACTGGCGACGTTCTTCGTCGAGAGCACACGCCAGTTCCTGTCCACGACAGCGGCGATGGCGTGGATCACGTGGTGGGCGCTCGTCATCGGCTTCGCCATCGCTGGTGGCGTCGAAGCGTGGACGTCCAACGAAGAAGTCGCGGACCTCCTCGACGGCCACGGTGCACGTGAGATCGGGTACGGATCGTTGTTCGGATTCATCTCCTCGTCGTGTTCGTACAGCGCCATCGCCACGGCGAAAAACCTCTTCAAGAAGGGAGGATCGGCGGCGGCGACCATCGGTGCGTTCATGTTCGCGAGTACGAACCTTGTCATCGAAATCGGCGCAGTCATCTGGATTCTACTCGGCTGGCAGTTCCTACTCGCGGACATCATCGGTGGGTTCATGCTCATCGGCTTGATGGCACTCGGGTTCGTCTACGTCGTCCCTCAATATCGTTCGACAGCGTTAGTGACCGTGGGTGGTGAGGTAGGAATCACGGTCTCCAGAGACGGAGGCAGGATATAGCTCGACCGTTGCGTGGTCAACACCGTTGTGAGCGAGTGCTTCGTGGACACGCTGCGACACTACCTCGGCCTCGGTCATTGTCTCCACTGGGGTTTCAATATGCGTCGTTGCGATCGTGATCTGGCTGCAGATCTGCCACGCATGGAAGTCGTCAATTCGTTCAACACCCTCGATGTCAAGGAGGCGTGCCCGGATTTCCTCCCCGCTCAGCGGTGTCTGGTGGAGGAAAATGGCACTACTACCCCGCAGTACTTTCACCGCTGACCACGTGATGATGACAGCAATGAGGCCTGCTGTGATCGGGTCGACGACACGGATTCCAGTCACCTCGATGATGATCGTAGAGAAAATAACGGCGATTGAGCCACCTGTATCGCCAAGGAGATGATAGAATGCACCCCGTTCGTTGAGACTCATCTCTCCACCTTGTAAAACGTAGACTGATCCAATGTTCACTAGCAGACCACCGGTTGCTATAACAAGTGTAGGCACAGTACCGATGGTGACTGGGTCAAGGAATCGCTGGTAAGACTCCCAGAGAATAAACCCAACCATCGGAAGGAGCAAGAGCCCGTTGAGGAAGGCTGCAAACGGTTCGAGACGATGAAGTCCGTATGACCACCGATCGCTGCTCCCGTAATTCTCGGCGATATATGACGCGGCGAACGCCATCACGTACGCCAATGCGTCGAACAGCATATGGAAAGCATCACTAAGCAACGCGACCGAACCGAAGAGGAGGCCGCCAACGAGTTCGGCGAGAAATCCTAGAAGGTTGATCACGGAGACAGCGGCCAATTTCTGACTGCTTGTTGAATCAATGCTGTCGCCGTGGCTATGTCCGTTATGAGTGCCATCGTCGGAACCAGTCATCCCGTGGTCGTTCATCGTGCTTCCTCGTTGTCACGCCACCGTTATCAAATCAGCTACCAATTATGACGTTATTTTCGGTTATCTCTAACAAGAGACGGTAGATATTTTATTAATAATCTATTCACCTATTGATACAGGCGCGTAAGCGAAACCGGCCTAGGATGATTCAACAACAGTTGAAACAGACTATGATCAGATCTTCACAAATATTTGAGACTATTTACCGCTCCCAGTCCGATCGTGTCACCCATCTCCAACTCCTAAATAAGTCATGAAAATATCAACAAGTAAGAAGGTCATCAGTGGTTAGCTAATCTCGAGATCTGCACGAGTTCAATCGAGTCGGTACGCCACCAATCCAAGAGATGGGATGATATCGAGTACAGCTACTCAACTACCACGGTCCCACGCATTCCAGAACTCTCGTGAGGCACACAGAAGTACTCATAACTGCCGGTGACTTCGAACGTATGTTCATATGTGTCCCCCGCAGCTAGGAGACCACCACTGACGTCGTTTCGAGCCCCTCGCTCGGACGTGAATCCACCACTGGCGAAGTATCGTGCGTCAGCGGGTATTTTGTCCTCGTAGGCCGTTACTGTGTGACCAACGTCGCTGTCGTTCACCCATTTTACTGTCGCGCCTGGACTGACTGTGAGACGTTTCGGATCATAGGCAAAACTATCGTTCATCGAGATACGCGTCGTCCCGTTTGAACTCTTTTGGGACGAACAGCCTGCAAGAACTGTCGCGATGACTGTCGTTCCGCCGAGTCGGAGTAGTTGTCGTCGATTCATATGTTGTGTGAAGGTCATATGGAGTACGATTAGAGTGCGACGAAAAGGTCGGTGACGTACATCACGACGAGTCCCACGAGGAATGTGACGAGGTTCAGTGCAGACGCTGCTTGTCCGTTCCGGCTAATCATGCCGCGCAGTTCCCAGATGACCTGGAGAATTGCACCCACGCCGACGGCGAGGAAGAATGCACCGAGCGTCGGCGAGAATGCAAGACTCCCGAGCCATCCACCGAGGATGACGGGCGCTCCTGCGAGGACACCGAGCCCGATGAAGTGTGCGATGCTTGGACGTTCACCACGTGCAACGGGTGCGACGACGGCCGGCCCTTCGGTCACGTTGTGGAGCATGAAGCCGATAACGAGGAACGCGCCAAGCGAGACGCGTCCGAGTGCGAACGAACTTCCGATGGCTAGCCCTTCGGCGAGGTTGTGCAGGCCGATGCCGAGCGCGACCAAATAAGCGATCCACAGCCCGCTCTGTGCACGCGAATCACCAGCAGCAGCGCGGCCCTTCCGCCATGCGCTGACGGATTGCACTGCGAGTAATGCGCCGATAATGCCGAGTGCAACGAGGGCGGTTCCCTCAAACGCACCCGGTACCTGTTCGCCGAGTTCAAACGCCTCAAATCCGGCATCAATAGCGAGGAATGCCAAGATACCTGCCGAGAAGGCGAGAATCGCATGCAGCCAGCGATCACTCATTGACTGCAGGAACGGGAACCACAGCATCCCGAGTGCAACGGGAATGACGCCAACGAACAGGCCAATGACGGCCATCGTCAACAAGAGGTCACCCGTCAATCCCGGCGACTGGCTGGGTGCGACGATAGTGTGGTGGACGGTGCTGCCGTCCGAGAGCATCAGGGCGACTTCAAGATCCCACCCTGGATTCCAGTGATACGGAACGACGACTTGCGCACTCTCACGTGGCGCGAGCGTATTGTCGCCACCTGCACCTTGGACATCAAAGTTCCAATATGCCTCGGCGACGAGCACTTGTGATATCGTCACTTCGTTCGGCCCGTTGTTCGTGACGTGGACGACGACCGTCTCGTCGTTCGGCAAGGTCGTGTGCGTCACTGTCACGTCGGGAAGTGGTTCGCCCCCGGTATCGAGCGACGCGAACGGCGTTGCTGCGAAGAAGCCGCCTGCTATGAGGCCTAAGAGGAGGATTGGGAGGAGTGCAGCCACCCACTTGGGAAGCCCGAGTGGACGTTCGGTTCGGTTCACAGTCGTGCCGCCATCAGTGTTGGGTTTGCTCATTTAGACCACCTCGAAGAAGCTCATCCAGCCAAGTTCAGCAAACTCGGACTGGTGAGCGTGGAACATGTACAGTCCCGGGTCATGATTTGAATAGTCTAATTCGATGATACCGCGCTGTGCTTGACACTGCATGACCGTATCCACCGTCTGGAGCGTCGGTGTTAGCGTCGTCCCGTGGTCATAGTAGTCGAAGAACTGCGAGTGGGTGTGGAACGAGTTGATGGGATCGAACTCGATGGCGTTAACGAGGTACACCCGATGGCGTTTCGTCTTGTCCAGCTGAATCGGGCGCTTCGTCTCACCAGCTTTCCAGTTGCCACTGCCGTCAGTCTGCCCGACGCCGTACGCAAACGCACGAGTGTTCGCGGCGTACACCTCGTTGTCGCCATCGAAGTTGGTGTCGAACCCATTCATCACCATCACCATCTCGTTGATGGCATCGTTCTCCTGATACTCGTGGTTCCGGCTTTTTGCCTCCGCGACGAGTTCTGTCCGAAGTTGTTCGGTAATCTGCGACCGATGAAAATTACAGTACTCCTCTGGTTGCTCGGCAACGCGCTCCGGGTCTGGGTCGATGATGATTGCCCCGTACAATCCTCGATGGATGTGTTCTTTGAGTGGAAGCGAGTGGCAGTGGTAAAAGTGACTACCTGCGGGTTGGGCAATCCATTCATAAGTGAACGACTCTCCCGTATTGAGGACACCCGGTCCGTTCTGCGGAATCCCGTCCATCTCCGGATTGAGGTTCCGGAGATGTGGATGGATCGTGTGAGCATGCCGACCGAGGTTTTCGAACTTCACGCGGATGAGGTCGCCTTCGACGGCGCGAATCGTCGGGCCAGGCACCTGCCCGTTGTACGCCCACGCTGGAAACTCGATTCCGGGTGCGATGCTAATCGTCGTATCGACGGCCCTGAATTCAAACTCGCGAACCGTTCGACCATTCTCCTTGTATTTCCGCTGAGGGACGTTTTCCTGTTCGCCGCGACCCGTGTTGAACTGATACAGGTACTCATGCGGGTCAAAATCCACATCACGGTATTCGCCGACCGCTCCAAAGTTCCCGTGTGAGTCTCCGCCAGAGCCCCCGTGGTCGTCGCTTCCTCGTCCGATACCAGTAAGCGCGGCACTTCCCGCTAGACCGACACCGCCGAGAACTGCTCGCCGAGTGGTTTTGAAGTCCTCTCCAAGTGAGTCTACTAAGCTATGTTCCAGTTTGTCTGTGAGTTCTGCTGCACGTGAATAATCTAGTGATGGCATTACGTTACCTCGTGTATCTGTTCGGTTGCTGCAGAATCCTCTCTATCTGCTGAAATAACACGAATTGTCGCTGCTATTTCTTGAGTAAGCGGACTGCTCTGCTTCGTATTCCGAACGTGGATAGTTATTGTTCCAATTGGTGCCACCTCGGTCACCCGAATCACTGCTCCAGGAACAACACCGATGTCAGCAAAGTACGTGAGAACGTCTGCCGTATTCTCGTGAACTTCTTTTATTACTACTTTGTCGCCCACCTCACATTCGGTGAGGAAACAGTCGTCTGCATTTGTTGGGAGTTTGAGCTCCTCTGTCGGAATAGGCGCCCCATGTGGGTCTGCTGTCGGGTTGTCCAGTTTGTCGGCGATTCGCGACTCCAATTTTTCACTGATATGATGTTCGAGCACGTCGGCTTCCTCGTGAACTTCCGTCCAATCGTAGCCGAATTCCTCCGTCAGGAATAGTTCAAGCAGACGATGACGTCTAACTACCGTACGTGCAATCTTCTCACCGTTCTCGGTGAGACTTGCACCCTGATATTTCTCGTAGACTACGAGCTCGTCGTCCTGTAACTGGTTTAGCATTCGAGTTACTGTTGGTGGCGTCACTCCGAGTTCAGTCGCGATCGCTGATGGTGCGACTGGTGCGTGGTCATCCTGAAGACTGTAGATCGCCTTCAGGTAGTCTTCCACTTTTGGAGTGACCATGACGAAGGTTTTGATACGTCTAAATAAAAACTTTGCCATCCCGTTATTGTGTTTTTGCGATATTAAATACGGTGGATATTGCTTCTTCTACACCCCACTGAGCCTCTAACGAACGTGAACCAACTCGGGGTCACGCCCCGAGGCATTTGCCTTGTTCATCTGTCAATTAACCAAGTGTATTCAATTGCACTGTAACTTGAACGGGCTGGCCCCTCCGAGAACCATTCAGACAGCATCAGCGCCAACGACACGAGCTCGTTGACCAACAAGCTCCGAACTATTTGTCTTGAATCTATCCGCAGAACTAATCGGTGGTTGTTATGTTTGGTGATTCCAATGGATAGGATGTATGCTATCCCCTGTTTGGTGGAATCGAATCCGATACCGTCTCTACGCGCCAATCTACGACCGAATAACCAAGCCGCTGGAACAGGGTCGTCGCGAAGCGATAGAACTCCTTGACCTGGATCCGAATGAAAAGCTTCTCATCGTCGGTTGTGGTACCGGCGCAGACCTCGAATACATCCCTAGGGGGGTGGATATCACCGCAGTTGATCTCACGCCAGAAATGGTTCGACGGACGGTAGCGTCCGCAGAACGAATTGGTCACGAAATCGATTCGCAAGTGATGGACGCTCGTTTGCTTTCGTTTGACGACAACGAATTTGATGCCGTGATACTTCACTTGATCCTCGCCGTCGTTCCCGAACCGTCCTCGGTGGTCAGCGAAGTTTCGCGGGTTCTCGTTCAGGGTGGTCGAGTTTCAATATACGATAAGTTCCTCCCTATGGATGAAGAGCCGTCGCTCCCTCGACGACTGATTAATCCGCTTGCATCCGCGCTCTTCTCGGATCTCAATCGACGACTCGAACCGATGGTTGACAGCTCTGATCTCTCCATCGAGGTACGGGAACCCGTTTTCAACGGACTCTACACGGTCGCAATCGTCAGGAAGTGATTCAACTGAACCGAGAGCGAATAGGATCGAATCCTGAAGGAAAAATGAGCTCCGACACAGCCTGACCGTTCTTGATGAAATGAAGGTACTATTTCCTTCGAGTCTGCGGTCTTCCATCCCTTCCCAGAAGTCGAGAATACGTTTCTCACTGCATAGGATTCTCCGAGCAGCTCACAGTACTCGCAAGTGCGGTTACGTTCTCACTCACTGACTTCTCATGGTAGTCATATGCTGTACACACAAAAGCGGATGGTCACTTCGGCATCCACTTATGAGCCTGACGGAATCGGGGACGGGGAATCTGGTAGAAGCCACCCCGGAACAATCCGCGTCAGGATGACCATCCCAGTCAGTTCGACGAGCGTCTGGGTCACGACGACCGCCGGTGCGAGTGCATAGCCCGATGGTAATGCTAGCGCCAACGGTAGGACAACAAGCGAATTTCGCGTCACGGACGTGAATACGAGCGCACGACTCTCACCGACGTCCATCCCGAGCAGTCCAGCAGCAAGTCGACCGAGCAGCGGCATGATGACAAGAAACGCCACGTACACCGGAACGACAGCCGCGATTTGCCCGATCGAATCCTGGACGCGCGGCAGCTGTGAGGCAATGACCACGAACAGCGTCACACCCATCATCGGCACCGGCAACCATCCCATCACGTCCTGCCACTCTTCACCACGTTCTGACCGATCTGCCCAGAGTTCGGTTGCCCACGCGAGCGTCAACGGTAGTGCAATGATCATGACGAACGCCTTGATGAACGGCCCAGCCTCAATGAACTCAGCCACCTGCTGGCCCATGAACACCCAGAGGTACACCGGGAGCAACAGCAATTGCACGAGCATCAGTGCCGGTGTCGCAGCAGTGATCTGCTCGGCGTCCCCGCCCGCGAGATCCGTGAACGTGATGACATAGTCGATACACGGCGTCAGCAACACCATGAACGCACCGACGAGTATCACCGGTTTCTGTGGCAGGAACCGTGTAAGGCCGAACACCACGACGGGGACAACCACGAAATTCATCCCAAGCGCGGCCACCATGAAGCGCCCGTTCCGGAAGGCTCGCCTGATTCGAACGAACGGAATCTCCAGGAACGTCACGTACAACAATACCGCCAGAACAGGATTAATGAGCGGTTCGAGACCTGAACTCGCACCTGGCAGTCCAAGACCGACCCCGATCGCGAGGAGGACGGCGACAGCGTACAATCCGACCTGGTTGTGCTGAATCCATTGCTTTGAAAGTCGGGTCATAGAGTCTCTCTGTAGTTATTGAAGTTCGAGTATTGAGTACGGGGTGGTTAGGCTTCTGCCGGGAGTCGGTCATTGACCGCGCCAACGATGAGTTCCACGTCAAGGTTAGCGCCGTGAACGTCTTTCTCCCAGATCGTCTCATCATCGACAGTCACGATGAACACACCCCCATGGCCAGGGGTGAATGTGACAGCATCCAGATCCTGCCCGAATTCGTTCAGGAGTCGGGTCTGAGTCTTAATCGCCGAGTCGAGAAGTCCACAGGGAACACAGTATTCGATTTCGATTACTGTCATATCTACTCGCTTCTCGAGCTGGTATCGCCATAAAGCTAGGATGAGGGTTCCCTAACCGGGTTAGCGCAAGCTAACCAGCTTCTCATCAGTCAGCAGTTGTGGCCGGTTCTCCGCTCGTCAACGAAGTGTCACGGTCCAGTGTCCAGCCAAGCACACCACCATAGACCAAATGCAGAACGAATGTTGCAACTGCAATTTTGGGAGTAATCGCCGTCCCAAAGACTCCCCACCCGAGGAAGGGAAGGAACGTGACTTGCATGAGGGCCCAGAGCACGACTCCGAGACCAAGTCCCTTCCAGATCGTCACTGGATGCGCAACTCGGACGAGAACGGCACCGAACAGACCACCATATCCGAGATGGAGCCCGATCGCGAGTGCCATCAGCAGTGGTTTTGGGACACCACTACCGAGGAGCTGACCGGCTACAGCTTTTGGGATTGGTTGTGGCATCGGGGATGTACCTGTTACTGTTGCTAGCAGCATGGGGATCGACATCGCGATTGTCGCACCAATCCCATAGCTGAATCCGCGTCTCAGTCGTTGTCGTGGCATAGTCAAAGAGACCGAGACCGCCCACATAAGGCTAAGACAAGGCCGAACTGACGAACTCAGCGGAGCCATACCAGGTGAGGTCACCCTAATCGAGGAGACGGTCAGTTGGTTGCCACAGCGAATATGAACCGGTGCCCAGAACGAGAATCACACTGGATCCGACGAGGACGACGATGTTTTTCCAATCTGGCCTAACGTACAGAATCGCGACGATCATCACGGGAATTAAGAACAAAGCTGCGAGTCGCCCGCCAATTCCGAACAAAAGCATCACAACTGCTGCGACTTCGAGAAGTCCGGTGACGATGACCATTACTGCCGGAAATGGTATTCCATACGCATCAAAGAAAGCAACCGAGTCGCTGTACGTGACGAACTTACTCAGTGCTGGTTTCGCGATAAGTGCTACGAGAACGAGACGGAGGCCTGTAAGAAGCCAGTTCGGGGTCAACTGATGAAGTGACTGAAGAGGATTTACGCGCACTTCTCCCATATCTGGCAGTCGTCAACAGCTCGAATAAGCGTAAGCGAAGCTCATGCTGATGAGGTACTGCTTACTAACCAACTCTAATTACCGTATTGGCTTTGGAATGCGGACTTAGTAGCAGTATAGTAATGACGTCTCAATCACTACTGCTTGAGTAGAATGAGCCAAGCATCCAACGAGGACTGCATTGCGTCGTGGTGTGCTGACGATGAGTGGTGTACTGTGACGTGTACAGCCCATCTTATCGGGAAGAAGTGGCATCCGGTTATCGTGCATCGGTTACTTGCGTGCGGCCCACTCGGGTTTAACGCCCTTAAAACAGAAATCGACGGTATCTCCAGTACTGTCCTCTCGAATAGTCTGGAGGATCTCGAAGAAAATGGCCTGGTGAATCGCGCGATCGTGAGCGAGAAACCATTTCGCGTCGAGTACTCCCTAACAACGGAAGGAGCATCACTTAAGCCGATTATTGAGGCGATGGATGCCTGGGGCGATGACTATCTCAATAGATCCAACAGCTGTGCCTGAATCGATGCAGTCTATCTCGTCGGATTTTCGTTGCCACAATCATGCGCCGCTACGTGAAATCAAACTAGACACCGATGCCGATTATCGACCTGGTTTAGGATTCGGTTTGGACAGACTCCTGCTCAGTTACCCATTCGAGCAGAGGATCAAGTTTCTCACGGAGGCTCTCTCCCTTCTCTGTGAGTTCGTATTCGACACGCGGCGGTATTTCTGCATACTGCTCTCGCGAGAGGTACCCGGCTGCAACGAGTTCATCGAGGCGTGTCGATAGCGTTGAACTGCTTACGTCGTCGAACATATCCTCGATTTCACTGTACCGAGCTGGCCCTAACGCCCCCACAACACAAACTACCTGCATTGCATAGCGGCGACTGAGTAGATCCATTACTCCCCCAAGTGGACAGTAACAGATTGGACCGTCACTAGGTGAATTTTCCGTTTCAGACGATGTCTCTTGATTATTCGCCATAGCTGTTGTTCCCCGTAGTTCGTTCGATACTTCGGCCTTGACAGTATAATAGCTTTGAGTCTCAAAGTAACAGTGCACCATGGTAGACCCCAGTAAGAGTACGAGAGACAACCAGCCTGTAAACAGAGTGATCGATGGTCCTACGGATGGAGATCTTCAAGAGATTACCTGCACGCTCACGGAAGAACAGACCGACCAACGGAGAAAATGGGTTGAGGAGAACCTTCTCCCTCATTTAGAGACTATCGAGGAGCACGAGGACGGCTTCTCGTTCGTGTTTGACCGGAATCCGGAGGCCTACACTGCAGTCGCAGAAGTAGCGTGGAAGGAAACTCAATGCTGCTCATGGGCCACGTTTGAAATCGAACTCCCGCCAGGCGACGATCCCCTCAAGTGGAATATCAGTTCAGACCGGAAAGAGGGTGTGGACTTCTTTAGGGGAAAGTTCCAGGAAACGCTCCAAGAATTCGAAGACACAGCTACAGGAGACTATGTTCTGCGTTGTCTCTGCCAAAGGCACGTCATCCCAACCTCGAAGGGTGGATTTAATTAGTGTATTTGCCACAATTCGATTTTAGCTGAATGCAATTCACTTGTTCAGTAGAGCTGCGTATTCAATGAGATACCTTAATCAACAACTACCGCTTTCGTCGGGTGACCATTCGCATGCATCTCCCATTGTAAGGTCGTTTTCAGCGATGTACGTCGAGAGACAAGCATAGTTACAGAAGTATTTGGGCGATCCACATTTGTCGGTACAATCACGTACACAGATTGGGTTGTGGTCGAATATATGCGACTCACAGTACGCGCACTCCTCTTCTGCGTCAGGTACTGCAATGCTCGTAGACATATTTGTATTAGGAGACAGACCGAAGAAAGTGTTTCGCAGTCACCCGTCTAAACTCCATGGACGATACCAGTTGGCTCTCATACTGTATTCAACGATCCCACTAACGTACCGAACCACTGACTACTAACTTCGCCATTCTCCGAAACTGAGGTTATCATCTGAGCTTCTCAGAAGTTACCATCATACAATTTCTTGTTGAGAGCCGCCAGCGTTTAACGCCTACCACTAAGAACAATGAACCATGCCGAATGAGCTGGCCGACGGAGTTCGTGTGTGGTTAGTGGAACGAACGTATTCGGACGACGAGCAGAACCTCATCATCCTGACCTATGCTACCCCAGATGGTGACCGCTACTACCGAAAGGAGCGAGCACTCACTTCCTTTACTGATACCTGAGATACGACAGCAGCTGTTACCGTTGACTCCGACAATCTTGGCTCGGTTGACGATCCAGAGCTGCAAGAGCGATACGCTGCCGAAGCTCAGCGGATGAAGGACTCCCACACCCCTGACGACAGCATATAACTTCAATATTGGCGCTACAAATAGTGGGAACCTGCCCGTTATGCTTCGGCGATTCCTACAATAGCAATATGCGCGAACTCGTCTTCGCCCTTGAGTATGAGCCTGGGTGCAATAAAGTAGCAGATACACTTGCTACACACCCTGACGCCCGGATTCGATCACTCTCGTTACACGCTACAACCGAGCGCCTCTGGCGAGTTGACCATGCCACTGGAACGCCCGATGCACTCACTGATATCGAAGATGCTTTTCTCACCGCTGACTACTATGCGGATTGTCTTGCGACCGAAGATTGCGGTGCTTCTCAATCTACCGAGGTTCTCGATCACACCGATGATACACTCGTCCTTTACTCGTATTGGGAACGCACTCCTACTTGCTCGTCTGTTCCTCATATCGCACGTGAACACCTTGGAGACGGCTTGCTGTTCGATACACGCCACGAGAGCCGTCACTATACATGGCGCATCATCCACCCGGGGAACGGAGATGTCGCTACGTTCTTTGCTGAGCTAGATGATGCTGTCGGCGACTGTGCCCACATGGAAATGCTTCGAACGGCGGATACCTCTGTCTCGACACCCGGTGCAGACGACGAGGCGAGCGAACTCTCGCCGAAACAAGAGGCTGCACTTCGAGCTGCCGTTGAGCATGGCTACTACCAATCACCACGGGCCATCGACGTCGGCGAACTCGCGGAGCATCTTGATGTGCCACGATCGACGCTCACCTACCGACTTCGACGTGCAGAGGAACATTTAGCAAAACAGCATGTTTCTCGTGAACAGATTGCAGATGGGCCGTCGACTCCGGTTTGACACTGCTTCTTTGGGTTTGGAATATTCCAACTAAGGCTTATCGAACTGACTGTCCAATCTCTACGTAATGACTGATGACGCGACGACTGAGCAGGTAGGTAACGGGCAATCGCGAGAGCTTTCGCTCCGTCTCACGGTCCCGGAAATGGACTGTCCGTCCTGTGCACAGAAGGTCGATAAGAGTCTCCAGCGTGTGGAGGGCATCATCGAGATCACCTTGCAACCGACCACAGGGATGGCCACGGTTACCTACAACCCCGAATATGTCGCCAAAGCTGACGTCGTTGCGGCCATCGAGAATGCAGGCTACGAGGTTGTTGACGACGAGGGTGACTCCACGGAAGCGACTGGTGGCGAGATGGCGATTGCACCGCCATCAGAGATCTGGACGAGTTCACGGGCGATCAAAACGTGGATTGGTGCAGTGTTCGTCACATTTGGGCTTCTCTTCGAATTCGTCCTCACGGGACAGAATCTCGCCATTGCAAGCGTCCTCAATTACCCACTTACGCTCGCTGATGGGGCATTCCTTGTCGCAATCGCAATCAGTGGCTATCCGGTTATTCGCGGTGGGTATTACTCGGCACGGAATCGGAGTCTCGATATCGATCTTCTGATGGGGACGGCGATTCTCGCTGCGACGGGCATCGGCTACTTCGTTGAAGCCGCGACGCTAGCCGTTCTCTTCAGCATTGCTGAGTTGCTTGAAGACTATTCGATGGATCGGGCACGGAACTCGCTTCGCGAGTTGATGGAGCTCTCGCCGGACGAGGCCACTGTCCGCCGGGACGGCGAAGAGGTGACCGTACCAGCCGACGATGTGGAGGTCGGCGAGACTGTTATCGTCCGTCCCGGGGATAAGATTCCACTTGACGGCGAAGTCATCGATGGTGAGAGCGCCGTTGACGAATCTCCGATTACTGGTGAGAGTGTCCCTGTCGATAAAACGATGGGAGATGAGGTGTACGCCGGGAGTATTGCCGAGGGGGGATATCTTGAAATAGACGTCGTCTCCGCTGCAGGTGACTCAACGCTGTCGCGAATCATCGAGATGGTTCAGGGCGCCCAAGAGAAGAAGACAGAGAAAGAGCAGTTCGTCGATCGGTTCGCAGGCTACTACACGCCCGTGGTTGTCGCACTGGCCATTCTCACCGCCGCGGTCCCGCCGCTCGCATTTGGATGGCCGTGGCAGACGTGGTTCATCCGGGGCCTGACGTTCCTCGTGATAGCCTGTCCTTGTGCGTTCGTTATTTCGACGCCCGTCTCCGTGGTGTCGGGCATCACGAGTGCTGCAAAGAATGGTGTTCTGATCAAAGGTGGGAATCATCTTGAGGCGATGGGTGAGGTTGATACCATCGCACTCGACAAAACTGGCACACTCACGAAAGGTGAACTGACTGTCACGGATGTCGTCCCACTCGGAGACTATAACGAAACAGACGCTATTCGATACGCTGCCGGACTGGAGCAGCGAAGTGAGCATCCGATTGCGGAAGCAATTCTCACCCATACTGACAAGGCAAACGTGACCGCCCTTCCAGAACCCGCTGCATTTGAAAGTCTCACCGGAAAGGGGATCCGTGCTGAACTCGAGGGCGACACGTACTATGCAGGCAAGCCCGCACTGTTCGAGGAGCTTGGCTTCGACCTGTCGGATACTCACCGTGCGACAGATGGCGGTGCGATGACGAAGGATTCGATAACTGAAGAGAGCAGGGACGTGCTTGTCGATTTGGAACAGGAGGGTAAAACAGTTGTTCTTGTCGGCACGAAGTCGGATCTGGTGGGTATCGTGGCGATCGCCGACGAGATGCGGCCGGGCGCTGAACGTGCTGTCGAACGCCTGCACGAACTGGGTGTCACCCACGTGGTGATGTTGACTGGTGACAACGAGGGAACTGCACGAGCGATTGCTGAACAGGTCGGCGTTGATGAGTATCGTGCTGAACTCCTTCCCGAGGAGAAAGTCGATGCAGTAGAACAACTACAAGCAGAGTATGGCGATGTTGCGATGGTAGGTGACGGTATCAATGATGCGCCAGCCCTCGCGACCGCTGAAGTGGGTATCGCGATGGGTGCAGCAGGGACTGATACGGCCCTCGAAACGGCGGACATTGCATTGATGGGTGATGATATTGAGAAACTTCCGTATCTGTACGCGCTGTCGCACAAGGCGAACGGCGTTATCCGACAGAACATTTGGATGAGTCTCGGTATGAAGGCAGTGTTGGCGATTGGCGTGCCGCTTGGATATGTGAGTGTTGCGCTTGCAGTCGTGGTGGGTGACATGGGGATGAGCCTCGGGGTGACAAGCAACGCGATGCGGCTGTCGCGGCTCAAACCTGACCAGTTTTTCGAGTCCTGAACGGCTACTACGTACCCCAAAACGTTTCAGCCGACCATCTCGATACAATCATCCCGGTCTTGAGATCCATTCCCACTCATTATCCATTTTCTGAGCTCTCTTCCTAACGAACCACCGTGCGTTTGTCAGCACTCTCTGGAAACGTGCTCGCCTGTGATCTAATCGGCGGGAATAATCGAGGTCGGTCGATCAGGCTGCCGTGCTGCTTCGACTGAATAGACCAAGCTCCCAGTGAAGAGGATGATACTCCCGATAATGAATAGTGCACTGAGTGGAGACGCTGTATCGACGAATACCCAATAGAGGGGTGCTGCAATAGAGGGTCCGGCTGCGAGCACTGCGATTTTCGCAACGAGTGGACCACAACACCCACACGTACAGGAGCCGACGATCGCAGCACTCCCAACCGTACAATAGCGATTCTATATCCGGTATTTACACTGGACGTGGTGGTGTGTAGTGCACTTCCGTCTTGTGCAACATGGGGTAGTGATACGAACGGATCTCAACTAAGTCAGCCTGGATTCACTGTCGTAAAAATCCGAAATGAGCAGTAGATTCAGTAGTTCTCAACATCGACACCTCGGATGTAGTCAAAATCCGAATCACGGGTGACAACAGTGCCACCGATAGACCGAACAATGGCACCAATCATTACATCGGGTGTGCCAACAGGCGTCCCGCTCTCGCGCAATTCTCGCTGAATTTGTGCTGATTCACGGGCCGCAGTTTCATCAAAATCCAACACAGTCGCCCAGTCAAACGTGTCGAACACGTCGTCCATCGTCATTGGAGAGTCCGACCACAAGACGCCCCGATACGTCTCATACAATGCGACTGTCGTGGTTGCCAGCATCGTGTCTTCATGGTCGTCCAACCACGCTTGTGCACCGTCATCTCCCTCAAGATAGTCGATAAGGAAGCTACTGTCCAAACAGTTCATCCTGTCTCTCTTTGAAATCCTTGTCAAATTCTTCGCGCTGTTCTTCGTAGGCCTCTCGGAGTCCCGTCCCTTCGAGCTTGCCAAAGCCTTTCCATACGTCCTTTTCGTTACCGAACTCGCGGAGAATCACGTCGGTGAAACTTTCTCCTTCTCGCTTTCGAGATTTGAGTTTTTCATAGGCCTCTTCGGTGAGACTAATGTTCTTTGTACTCATACACATACACATACACAGTACACGGAGATAAGTGTTGTGTCAACCTTCCAACGTGAGATTAGAGTATAAGCAGAAGTAGACCCTCCCCGGGAGTGCCCAACCAATCTATGTACGGACACTACTCCCAAAGCAAGCATCTACTCCTCGAGGCAATACTCTGGCTCGAACTTCCATCGGTAGCGCGGATGCATTCAGGTAGAATATATTATCCTGAATCCCTAGCGCGCCTATTGTCTTCTATTCGCCGACGATCAACGTGCCGGAAGCCCGACCCATCCAATCCTCATCGCTCTACACTCCGACTCTCGTGTAAGTCATGTTGAAATCCACTTCCCAACTAACCCCGTCTTCCGAACATTCCCACGTCCCCTCGAGCACGTCGTTGAAAGTACCCGTGTGATCAAACAAAGCCCGGAAACATGTTCTGAGGTGATGATTCCGGGAGTATCGCGTCGAGAACCGTGACACAATCCGACGAGCCAACACGCCAGCATCTTCAATGAGTCGGAGGAGTTGTGACTTCGGGAGGGTATTCATTCTGTCTCGTTCCCTCACTAACTATGTTTAACAATGTGGTTTTCAACGAGATCTAGAAATTCTACCAGCGGCAAGATCGTGGTGGAAATACATTTTTCAGATACTAGAATCTCAACAGATCATGACAGACAGAACTCTGACCCTCTCAGCCCCTCATAGAGGCCATCCGAGAGGTATTTTAATCCGGTGTCGCAGGCAATTGTAACCACCGTATCATCGGGAGGACGCTCTGCTGCGATCTGCTGCGCTGCCGCGACGTTCATTCCAGTACTTGTTCCAACGAGAAGCCCATCATCGCTTGCGAGCTGCTGAACACAGTCGATGCCCTTCTGAGCGGGGAGTGTTCGAACACGGTCGTATCGTTCCTGCTCGACGAGCGGTGGGGCTCCAACAATGGCTGTCCCCTGTACGGTGTGAGATCCGGTGGTTCCACTGGAAATGACGGGCGATTCTGCAGGTTCGACGAGCGTGACATCAACTTCAGCACCGTGATTTCGGAACGACTGAGATACACCCATTGCACAGCCACCTGTCCCGACGATCATCACGAACTCGTCGATGTTTGGCCGCTGATCGAGAATCTCCTGCCCTAGTGCCTCGTATCCGTTGAGTTGATCTGAATTGGTGAACTGATCGGTAAAGTACGCTCCCGTTTGTGCCTGCACTTCTTCGGCTTTGTCTCGGAGGTCGTCAAATAGTCCGTCGTACGACGTGCCGTTGGGCGTTTCGACGATTTCGAGGTGTGCCCCGAGAGCTCGCATCGATGCGATTTTTTCCTCTGCGACACAGTCGGCTGTCACGATGTGTAACGGATGATTTAATACCGCACACACGAACGCAAGACTCGACCCGGTACTGCCACCAGTGAATTCCACAACTGGCTCACCTGGCTGGAGCACTCCGTGTTGTCGTGCTTTGGTAATCATTGCAAGAGCCATCCGGTCTTTCAGACTTCCTGTTGGGTTTGCTCCTTCCCATTTGACGGAAATCGATGCACCGCCCTCTGGGCGCATCGAGGGGAGTTCGACCATCGGTGTCTCACCGATTGCACCGAGTGTGTTAGTCTCGTTCATTGGTGTAGGCATGCTTGGGTATTACTCCTGTGTTTGGGGGCATCTCTTTTGCTGTTTTTGGTCTGACTGTGATGCATTGACCAAACAATCGGCAAGGTCGTACGGTTATATATCTGGTGGATGTTCTGGATTAGCCCCTTTACTCCAACAAATTGGCTGGAGTTACAGGGCACTCCAAAGTGCGAGCAGTCCGAACCCGATGATAACGGCACCCGCCAGTCGGTGTAGCTGCACGATCCCACGAAACACGTTGTCATTGACACCACATTCTACGGACGCTCAGCTGCGAGCCGCCACTACTGCCAGCGAACGAGCGACTGCGTGCAAAAGCTCACGAAGTTCGCCGATACAGATTCTCAAGCCGTTCTTGACGTACACCGTTCGGCGAACCGTGAGGGAGGTGATGCAGACCGCAGGTTGCCCGCCGGAACGCGGGCGATCTACGGTTTCTTGCCGCCGATGATGGGAACGACAAGCAATCGCTCCGCAAAATCTCTTCGTGAACTCGGGATTCGCCGGCTCATCAAACATCGTATCTTCGCACCCTACGACCATGCTCACAACGCCAGAATAGACGCAGTGCTACAATCAGCACTCGATGTCTGAGACGGTGAACTCGGCTGTGAAGCGTTTGCTTGGCTTCGCCGTGCGAGCGTGTCTTGGTTCCATGAATTCTGAGAAATCGCGCTGATGTGTGTTGGCTATAACATCAGGCGTGCCGTGAAACAATGAATTCCACCGTCTTATGACGATTCAATATATTCCTTCAGAATGTTCTCTGGATCGCAAGGTGACCAACCCGGTTGAGAAACTACAGCATTGTGTGGAAGGACGAACACGTGTGCGTCCCAAGGAGATGCTTAGGCTACTCGTGTGAGTACGCGCTCCCGAACGACAAGCAGACACGGAAGTACCGTCACACAGGCGATGAACGCGTAGGCGATACTTAACCCGGTAACAATGCCAAAGCGTTGGAGCGGGGGTGACAGCGCCAGTGCGAGCACCCCAAAGCCTGCCGCAGTCGTCACCGCACTTCCGAGTAACGCACCACCAGTTCCCTCAAGTGCTGTCTCCAGCGTCTCGGCGAGCGAATCGTGGCGAGGACGTTCATCGACGAACCGCTCACTGACGTGAATGCTGTAATCCACACCGAGACCAATCGCCAGGCTCGTGATCACGACGGTCTCGCTGTTGAATGGGATATCGAGCACGGACATGGTGCCGAGCAACCACGCGAGCGCGATTAGGACGGGCGCGAGCGTCACGACACCCAACCCCGGCGCGCGGTACCGCCACCAGTACATACCGATAAGAAGGGCAAGAATGACCCCAAGAGTGATAGCAAATCCTTCGACGAGCGTTTCGAACAGGGCACTTTGGACGACGGCAGTGATGACCGGACCGCCCGTTGCAACAGCTCGTACTGGGGCGTTCTGTTCGATAGCCGAGGAGATGTCTCGTACATCCCTTGCGACCGACTGAGCCGAGGCGTCTCCCTGCACGCCGATAGTTAGCCGTGCAGATTTGTACGACCCGTTCTCGGCACGATAGAGGACCGACGATGCTTGTTCGGGAGCCGCACCGAACACCAGGTCATAGACTGCCGCGACGTCTCTGTCTGGGAGGCCGTCATCATCCGTGTCACGTGCTGCGATTGAATCTGCAACCGTTTGATTTTCCGAGGCGACAGCTCGAAGGACAGATGTTGGACTTTCGATAGCTGCTCTTCCATCAGAACCGACGACGATTGTCTTGTTACTGTTCGTACTGCGGACCACGTCGTCGGTTGCGGTAAGCAGTGCTGGCGCGGTCACGTTCCCATGTATCAATATCTGGCCTTCTGAGCCCTCTCCACGTTGGCGGAAATTGTCGCTGAGGTATGCAAGGTTCTCACTCACCTCATACTCACCAGGTGCGAATGGTTCCGGGAGAGACTCCATCCATGACGGAGCATCCTGGGGGATGAAATCGGCTTGGTTGAACTCAGTGTCGATATTTGTCGCGCCGTACGCCCCTGCGGAGGCGAGGATTAACGAGAGGACAATAACGACGATGGGAGCTCGCCGAGCAACCGTCGCCGTACCCGAAAGAACACGGTTCAACCGGCCGGAACCGACACCGACGGCGGGGGCATGCCGATCGCGGCCACGGCGGTCGAAAAACCGTTCGAGTTCGAGCTTGACGGCTGGTACAAGCGCGGCGAAAACGACGAAGATGGCGACGATTCCCACACCGCTCAGGATGGCGAAATCTTGAATTGATCCCAACGGACTGACGTAGTTCGAGAGGAACCCGACAGCCGTCGAGAACGCGGCGGTGGCCAAAGCGAGAACGACCCCGGCGACTCCGAGACGCATCGCTGTCGCGGGGTTTCGCCGACCGACGTTCTCATCGTCGGTGTCGAGCACTCCCTCTCTGGCTTCGCGGTAGCGCATGACGATATGGAGTGAGTAATCGATGCTCAGGCCGATAAGCAAGAACGGAACGGCGATCAGGGTCGAACTCGACGGAATCCCGAGCCACCCCTGTATGCCAGCGTACCACACCAGCACGACGGCCACGCTGAATACACTCACAAGAACGTCGATGAGGTCTCGGTAGGCAATCGTGAGGACGGTGAGCAAGAGAACGATTGCAACGGGCGTGATGATGATGAACGTGTCACCGATGGCTTGCGAAGATTCCGCATCGATGGTACCCTGCCCGAACACAAACGCGTCGTCAAAGCGCTTCTCGACGTATGAGCTGATGACCAGCTGTGCATCGTTCACCGACTCGGTGGTTGTCGCCGAACTGCTCGGACTCTGCTGAAAGACGAGGGTCGTTCTCGCGTCTGCATTCGTCGTTCCTGGTTCGTAATCCGTCGGTAGAAATTGGGTCGGGTTATTGCCGGGGACAGACGCCTCTGGGTCGAGGATACGGCTGAGATACGTTTCGACTTCCTCGCTGGTGCTGGATTCAAGTGCTGTGATCTGCTGGTCGAGTGTCGGTGCTGACGACTGACCCTGTCTTGCCACCGACGTATTGTTTCCAGAATCATTGGCGATGGCTGACGAACCGCTGCTTTCACTCTGTTCGTGTGCGTACGCAACGTTCGCAACCACGTTCTCAATGCCGACCATCCCCGTCCCGTCACGAAGTGTCGCATTGACCGATTCGTTTTCTCGGAGTTCCTGCTGAAAACGGAGACTTTCGAGTAGCGATTCGCGGGTGAGTACGTCACCGCCTTCGTCCCTGACAACGACCTGTGCAACAGCTGTATCGTCCGTCTCGTACGTCGCTTCGATACGATCAAGTGCCGCCTGTTCTGGAGAATCGATGCCAGCTTGGCCGATCTGTCCTTCCCCAGTGGTGCCGACGATCGCGCCAGCGCCAACGAGGGCGCTGAAGACGAGCAACAGTACAATAAGTAACCTGCTCCGCGATGCCACTAGATCCGCGTACTCGGATGTCAGGTTTCGCTTCATCGATTACTGACACCGCCTCTTATTCGAGTTGGTGTGAAATCTGACTGATTGACAACTATCTTGAATCTGTCCATACATTCATTTCGATTAGGATTGATAAGGGACAATGGAAGGTTCCCAAAACGTGGGAGAACTAGTCGAAGCTTCGAACGCACCTGCTGGGGTAGCTACCCTCGACGAGGGCAGACCGGATTCTACGTCTGTTTGAGCCCATAGATCATCACAATGAATCCGATACTGATGATCACACTCTCAAGGGTCATCCCGATAATAACGGAAGCTCCCCCAATGTGATGAAAAACGCCAACGAGAAACGTTCCGAGCGTGATGACTGTCAACCCTATCGCAAAGAACTGGAGACCTGCGATTCGCGTGCGATTGTACGCTCTGTATGCCATCAGAGACACGATACCCCCGAGAACGAGGGTAGCAATCTTGACCACGCCAAGTAAAACGATAGAGAGGTTCATTTCGATTCCTCCTTCATTGCAGACCAAAACGTTGCCATGCGGTCTTCTGGGTCTTCTTTGGGTCGGGATACCTCGATCGTGAACTCGTCATCGGTGACGCTAATTGAGATATCAGTAAAATTGCGTTCGTAGAGAGTCGCGTTCGGTCCGTCCCGTCGAACTTCGGTATATTCACGGACGAGCATTGATTCGCGGAGCAAGTCGAGCTTCCGGTACACTGATGAACTCGATAGAGCGCACTCCTCACAGAGTTCGCTGGCAGATTTCGGTTTGTCCAAAAGCGTGAGTATGGTTCGACACTTATCGTCCTCAAGGGATTTTAACACCGTCGGGAGGGCGGGTTCGTCGATTTCTTCGGACGACAATCGGCCCATTTCAGTAGATGAGTTATGAAATGATATCTTCGACGGAATCAGTGATAGCCGATTCGAGTCAACGTTTTGTTCGGTCATCTCTGTTGCTGTATAACGTATACTTGCTGTGGCATTTCATGGGTGTCATGTTATAGTGCTCAATTCTTTCGTCGTGGAGCTTATACAGTCGTGGGTCATTCCCAGGTTGCTGGAATAGCACGTTGAACCCTTCGATGCTGTTTCTATGTGCCACGAATGTCGATCCCAGACTTTGGGATGTCTCCTTTGACGTTTATAATCTCCCTCGAAATAATTGATTGATGGCACACGAAACTACAAATCGAGTCAACCCGAAAGCCATGGTCTGCAGAGTTGCCAAAACAAAACGTGACTCAGCCTGCCGACTTATGTCGTAGTGAGAGTATCATCTGAATAAGGGCACGACGCTTAATACATGTGAATCCAATAAAGATAGTAATAAAACCAATAGCAGTAAGAGGGCTAATCAATTGATCCAGAAGCGCCCAACTAATGAGGGCTGCTACGACTGGTTCAAGATATCCAATAAGATTGATTTCCATCGGCCCTAGTTCATCAAGAAGTTTGAAATAAATAAGAAACGCAACAGCCCCAGACACAAGTCCCAAATAGAGCAATGATCCAGCTGAGATCGATGTCCACTCGATCAAACCCATTGACTCGCCACGAACCAGACTTGTAATGTGAAGAAGTGGTGCTCCGAAAAGCATTCCCCAAGCTTGTAGACTCCGCGGTGGCATCTGTGTGTTCAGTGGTCGAGTAAGAACGCTTCCAAGTGCGAAGCAAGCAGACGAGAGTAGAACAATAGCGGTTCCAGTCACATTTGCGGATAATATCTGTCCAGGATCAGGATCAGCTACAAGCGAGACGCCCAAAATTCCAAAACCGAAGCCAATGCCCGCAAGCCATGTGAGCCGTTCTCCGAGAATTACACCTGCGAACAGTGCAGTCAGCACAGGGCCAAGACTAATAATGACCGCAGCGACTGCTCCAGAGATATATTGTTGACCAATGTACAATAGAGCGTGATGGCCTGCGATGATGAATACACCGACCACCACGATTACAGCTACATCAGGGAGGGTTTGAGGCTTCCAGTACTCGATTGTGGTTGCCGCAAAGAGGAGAATTACGAACCCAGCGATGTAATATCGTAGTGCAGCAAAGAGCACTGGTGGGAAGAATGGTAGTCCAATATCAATGGCAACAAATGAACTTCCCCACAGTACGCCAAGCAAAAGGAACTGAGCCACGATGAGACGCCTGTTCACGTAACACTCACCTCCTTACGTCGAGTGGTCATCACAGCCTGGACTGTCTTTTTACGTGTTGATGGTTGCGTGGTAGCACAACCCGTGTGTGATAATGTTTTGATAAAACTGCATTTTTTTGGCACGAAATACAACATGATATGCCTACTTCGATTTCAATTCAAATAGTGATGTGGGTCACGGTTGAATATGCCGTATTGATGCCAGTCGTTTGAAGCCCAAATACACGGTGTCGAAGGAAAGCTCAAATTAACATAAAATAGTAAATAGACATACATTACCGGATTCGCGGTGAGTAGATAAAGCCTTTTTAGCGAGTCAGAGAACTCAGAAGACGAGAGAGCAATAATTGTTGATTAATTTGTTTTCTGCTTTTTTCAGATGTTCCCAAGCGGTTGTTGGATGCACGTCAAGTTCTTTTCCAATCTTCTCAATTGTAGTTTCGCTATCTGAGGAGTAATAGCCGAGAGTAAACGCTTTGTGGAGTGTTTCGCGTTGTTTTGTCGTGAGTAGATCTGTTGGTGGTGCAATTGGAACGATTCCTGTTTCTGATTCTCGCACTCCGGTTCGAGAAAGCAATTCAACCGAATTTTCATATCCCTCAATCGCCTCGATGAGCTTGCGGAGATCAACATTGGATTCACCCCGAACTTGCCAACGTTCAACTCCGTCTTGAACGACCACTAATTCCACTGGATAGCAGCTGAACTGCTCGATTAGCTGTCTGATACTCGGATTGTCTGACGAATACTCTACTGAGACAATTATCTGGCTTGTATCTGTTCTAACATCTGTGTCAAGGTACGTCACCTCCGGGCGTGCCCGCAATGCGTCTAAAAATTGTTCCGTTTGTACCTCTGGGCCATCGACATAAATCAACCGTCGCTCAGATCCATCATATATCTTCGAAAGATATCGGAGTTGTATATCGGAGACCATCGAACTTTCATCAGAGATTGGGCATCCTTGATGCCGAATTAATAGCGTAGCGTCCCACATTGTTGAATACTTATAGGCTTCACAGCATATTTCTCTTCCCCTATATACTGGGCAAGACATTTTCGCGAGTCTAACTACAAGTATGAGATAGAAATGAATCACACGAACAGGAGTAATGGTTTGAATGGCTGAAGTGGATATCGCGACTCAAGCCCATGAAGAGTTGGGGTTTTCGCGATGGTGGCAGATCGTTGCAGCGGTGGTAATGATGGCTCTCGTTAGTCCATACCAATATGTGTGGTCGTCTATTCAAGAACCACTTGCGAATGACCTTGGAGTTTCATTACCGGCACTTGGAGCTGTGTTTACGCTCTACGTGATCTTTCAATCGGGAACCCAGTTTCCTGCCGGCTGGTGGCGTGATCGGCATGGACCACAGACAATGACGGTAGTAGCAGGGCTTCTCGCTGGTGGTGGTTACGTCGGTCTCGCATATGCAAACGAACTCTGGCAAGTGTATTTTCTGTACTCACTTGGTGCGATCGGTGTCGGAATCGTCTATACGATTGCTGTGAATACTGCCGTCAAATGGTTTCCGGACAGGCGTGGGCTCACAACTGGTGCTGGTACGATGGCATTCGCGGCAGGAAGTGCCCTCTTTGTCCCGTATGTGCGAGCAAATGCTACTGTTAGTGCATTTGCGTCCGTCCTGGAAAATGTTGGATTGCTCATCGGCATCGGTGTCATTGTTGGTGCACTCGTTTTGCGAGATCCACCAGATGATTGGCCCAACGACACCGAAACTCCTGACAAGAACAAGGCAGATTTGATATCGGATCCAAGTCAGACAGCACAGTCGACTGCTATGAACCCATCAGTGAACAGGACACCCCAATACACTTGGGATGAAGTAGTGCGAACGTGGCAATTTTGGGTAATGTATGCGATGTTTGTTGGTATTTCTGGAGCGAATCTAATGCTTGCGGCGAACCTGATTCCATTTGCTGAGAACCTGGGAATCGCCGCATTCATTGCAACTGCATCAGCAACTGTGCTACCGATTGCTGATGGGATTGGTCGACTCGGTGTAGGCGGAATTTCCGATCGGATCGGTCGTGAACGCTCAATGATTGCAACCTTTTCACTCTGTGGAATTGGCCTGTTCTTGCTTGTCGGGATGGGAGCGATCGGCTCTACCCTCGGATTTCTCGGAGCTGTTGTGATTGCAGCCAGCTTTGAGGGCACTCAGTATACCTTGTTTCCAAGTGTTATCGGAGATTACTACGGTGAAGAGCATTCTTCGACAAATTATGCAATCCTCTACTCCGCAAAAATGGTTGGTGGCATTTTCGGCGGGGCCGCAGTCAGTTGGATTGTAGGCGTTACGAATTGGACGACGGCATTTCTCATCGGTGGTGTACTCGCATTGATTGCTGGGTTGGGGGCAACCGTGTTACGTGCCCCAGATACCGAGGCATAGATCTACAACAAGCCCGTTATGAAGGGTACACTATTCACTTGACCGACACGTATCAATGTACTAGCGAGCGTCTCTATCGGTATACACACACTTTTCGCTGATTCTCAGTATATGAAATTCCACCGATTATTTACAATACATCACCTCAGTAGTATGCTAGAGACACACAATCTGGGTAGTGTGGAATACTTGTGAATTAGAGACATGAGTGAAAAATCCACTGAGCAAAAGAATCACACCGAAAAACGCGAGTTCGAGAATAACGTTTCCAGCGATTCAACACACGAATCTTGTCCCGAATGTAGTGGACAAATCATCAATGACGGTGCACGTGGGGAGACAACTTGTAAGGAGTGTGGTATCGTATTCGACGAAGAAATCCTGGATCGTGGTCCGGAGTGGCGCGCATTTAATTCTACAGAAACGAAGAACCGGAGTCGCGCAGGTGCGCCACTCACACATTTAATGCATGATAAAGGACTCAGTACGACTATCGGGTGGCAAGATAAGGACGCAAGAGGGAATCCTATTCCTTCGGATCGGCGAAAAGAACTTCAGCGACTCCGAACATGGGACGAACGTTTTCGGACAAAGAACGCTCAGGAACGCAATCTCAAACAAGCCCTCGGCGAAATCGAGCGAATGGCAAGTGCTCTTGATCTCCCAGAAAACGTCCGGGAGACCGCGGGTGTACTCTACCGTCGAGCTGTTGAGGAAGAACTCCTCCCCGGCCGATCAATTGAAAGTGTCGCAACAGCTAGTCTGTACGCAGCTACTCGACAACTGGACTCGCCCCGCACATTGGTTGAATTCTCCAATGTTAGCCGTGTCGAGGAACGACCCATTCAACGTGCCTACCGCTACATATCTCGGGAGCTTAATCTCAAAATTGAGCCGACCGATCCTGTACAATATGTTCCACAATTCGCATCAAAACTTGAGTTGAGCAGTGAAGTCGAGCATGTTGCCTGTGATCTTCTGGAAACAGCAAAGGCACAGGGCCTGCATAGTGGCAAGAGCCCGTCAGGGCTTGCAGCAGCTGCTCTGTACGCTGCATCCCATCTAACAAATGACGCTCTCACACAACAAATGGTAAGCAATGTTGCTAATGTCAGTAAAGTCACGATCAGAGATCGCTACCCAGAACTCCTCGAAGCGAAGGAAAAATGACCGAAGAAGGAAGCGTGAAAGCGGATATTCTTTCTGTGCTTTGTCTCGGCGATCCTTTATCCATTATTGAACTTGCTGATCGACTCGATGAACATCCCATTACTGTTGATGAAGCATGTTCACAACTTCATAAAAGCGGTTATATTATTACAATTGGTGGTGGCCGCTATTCTTTGACTGACAATGGATACGAGTTGTTAGCCAACGATAGAAACCAAGATGAATCTTGAGTCAATTATCATCTCTAATTCTCTCAACGACTTCTTCGCGGAGGAGAAGATCCGGACGCCGACGGCGTTTGCACGCGAGTTGGGCGAGACCCTTGATGACGAGGTTTCAGTCCTAAAGCAGGCGGCAGATAACGACGTCTCGATTTACTACCCGGCGCTGACAGACGCCGAAGTCGGGAACTTCCTTTACTACTATCGCCAAGGCTACGACTCGGAGGTCTGCATCGAGATTTTGGACGATTGCGATTCACTTATCGAAGACGGGTTACTCGCGGATTCGACGGGTCTCATCGCGGTCGGGGGCGGCGTGCCAAAACACCACGTAATTATGACAAATATCTTTCGGGGCGGGGCGGACTACGTTCTTTATATCTCGACAGGAATGGAGGGCGACGGATCCCTATCGGAGGCTACACTGGACGAGGCTGTCTCTTGGGGAAAGATAAAGGAAAAGCGAACGAACTACACGCAAGTTGAGGCGGAGACGACGCTCGTCTTCCCACTGCTTGTGGCGGGTACATTCAAGCGATAGGCGACACAGCAACCCGCCTCGAATCTCCACCCCAACAGGCCGCCAACTCGTCATCCGATTTTATATATCTCATCTGGATTCTACTGTATCTACTTCAAGGATGGTTCCGACCATAGACCAGTTCGATTCGTCTGGTTCTTTTCGGCCAACAAGGACAGACTCGTTATTTTCACTTGAGATGAATCGGTATTGGGCATCCTCGTTCTCGCGAGTCCCTTCTGCCTGAAAGTCTTCTTGAAAGAATTCAGCTCCGGAGATATGAAAGATTGCGTTCGTCCCGTCGTCAAGTGTGAGTCTGATGGGATCCGGACTTACATTGTGAATTCGCTTCGCAATTCGATTGAGATCTGCCATACCTGATCGCCGAGAGCGTGGCAATAAACGGTTTTGATTATCTCCTTGTCCTTTCGGCGTAACAGTACGAACCTAGTACCATAATTGCCTACATCACTGCTATGTGAACTACCCTCTGGTATCCGTCCCGGAACAGCGACGAGCGGTGAACCAGGCCGTCACGAGTGGAAACCTATACGTCTGTCCCACACAGGGTTCGTATATGGCGAATTCCAGTCCGTCCGCGTTCATGCTGGGCATAGTCCTCGGAATCGTACTCGTCGTCTTGGGTATCGGTGCCTACGTCCTCTCCGACTTCGCGAGTATTACGGCGCTCATTCCTGCTATCTTCGGCGTTGTCATCGCCATCCTGGGCGTGGTGGGACGCCAGCAGCCGGCTCGGCAACGGCTCGCTGCCTACGGAATCGGCCTCCTGGCGGTTCTCGGAGTGCTGGGGTCGATGCGGGGGATTCCAGCGATCATCGCGTTGCTAACTGGCGACGCAGTCGACTCCGTTATCGCGGCCGTCTCTCAGGGCGCGATGATTGTTATCTGTCTCGCCCTCCTCGTTGCCGTAATCCAGTTCGTCCACGATACGCGTACATCGACGGATCCGTGACCAATCATCTCACCGGCGACATTCTTCCAGGAGCTGTGAACCCATTCCAAGCATTCCGGTGGAGCTGTGATGCTGCCCGAGTTTGGCCTGCTGTTACATCGGGGACTTTGAGAAACACTATTCGATAGTCAACGCCTTGATTGAGGCTGAAGACACATACTGATGAGTCCGCTAAGAGCCGGAGGCCGTCACAACTTTGAACTGGGATGCAGTAACCGTCCTGTTTCGGTACGCTTTGAACCCTTGAATACCCGTTCGACCGAACACGATGAGTATGGAAGTCTCGAGTATTGCAGTCGATGAGTCTGTCTCGACCGTCTCACCCCCCGAAGAGTTGTGGAATGCTCTCAGGAACGCCGTCGACGAGACTCACCATCTGATGTCCACCGAAAAATTCGCGACGATGCAATTCTGATTAACGTCGCACGTGGCCCCGTAGTCGACCAGACGGCGCTTGTCGACGCCCTCGAAGCTGGGGAGCTCGGTGGCGCTGCACTCGATGTCTTCGAGGCGGAACCGCTGCCCGAGGAGTCTCTACTCTGGGAGTTCGAGGAGGTTCTTATCACTCCCCACTGCGCAGGGTTCACTGAGGACTACTATCGGAACGTCGCGGATCTCGTCCGGGAGAACCTCGCCCACATCGACGCTGGCGAGGATTTCGTCAATCGGATCGTATAGTCGAGTGGCTTGGGATTACGCAGATTGCGCAGTTTGAACAGAGACACGATAGAGTCCGGCTACAGCTGTTCTGTGATGTACTTCTTGAGCAGCGTTCGATGACACCGCTTCTGGTCGGTGTTCTCGAAACAGACTAGGACGAGGTGTTCCTCGTTACGGAGGCGATCGGTGAGTTCAGCGACTGCGTCTTGGGCTTCCGCAGTTTCGGTGAGATATGCTCGGTACCGGTCCTCGAATCCGACCTCGTCCCAGGCAGCATTATGGGCGCCTTCGTCACACAGCCCTTGCATCTTGAAATCCTCGTGGCGCCGTTTGAACTCGTCGAGGAGGTCTGGGGGTGGACCGAGTGCAGGATAGTTCTCGTCGATCGTTGTTCTGAACCAGCCGGTTGGCCGGCGAACTACACCCACGTGCGTGGCTTCAGGGGAAATGTCCACGAGATCATGCTGTAGCGCTGCGACGTACGTATCCTTGAGGCGGTCAGTTGTGGTCATGATCTCTGTCTTGGCCGTTTGATACCCAGCGTAGTCAACCTCCCGGTGGACGTCTGTGCCGCTCCTGCTTGGTGAGACTTCTATGATAGTTAAAAAAAGTCGAGGAATACGACTGGCCTATACAGTCGAAGCCCACAGCAGGCAGGACATCCACATCGATTGTCCCAGTGGATTGACGCACTGCTGCCATAGTGCACGCCAAATGGAGACTACTCCTTGAACAGGGGTTGAGAATTAGACGATGTTGTCTCACATCCCTAGCTTGGAACCTCTCGACAAGAACCATTCAAAGCAGTATGATCTCGGAGTGTCTGTGTGTACCGGCGGCAACGACGAGTACATCCTGCCAGTGACGGTCGGATCTGATGCTCTCAATGCATGTGTTCTCCAGTAGCGATTCCCAAGCCTCCCTTTGAACCATTGAGATAATTGTCCGCAAAATCATTTGGTTCTTCACCCGCTGGCAACCGACTCTCTGACCACCAGTGCTCCTGATGAAGGCGGTTAAGAGTCTGCAGCTTGAACCACCTACCGAGGAATGAGTACACATGACGGATAAAATGAAGGCTGTTCGTATTCACGAATTCGGTTCGCCGGATGTCCTCAGATACGAGGATGCGCCTCGCCCGGACCCGCTCGATGATGACGTTCTCGTTCGGGTTCACGCAGCGGGCATCAATCCAGTCGACTGGCGGATTCGACAGGGAATGCAGCTGGTGTCGATGCTGCCCGAGAACCCGTTTCCCCTCATTCTCGGGATGGACGTTTCAGGCGTCGTTGAGGAGGTCGGCGCGTCAGTCACTGAATTTGAGACGGGCGATGCGGTGTTCGGTGTCAACGGGTTCCCGGAGTTAGGTTCCTATGCGGAGTATTCGGCCACACCTGCCGAGCAATTAGCCCCGAAGCCCGAAACGCTCGGTCACGAAGAGGCGGCCGGCGTGCCAGTCGTCACGCAGACCGCCTGGCAAGCGTTATTTGAGTATGCTGATTGCACGGCTGACCAGCGAGTTCTCATCCACGGTGCAGCCGGTGGTGTTGGACACATGGCCGTCCAGCTGGCGAAATGGAAGGGGGCCGACGTAATCGCCACGGCGTCGGGGTACAGCGAAGACTATCTCCGAGATTTGGGCGTTGACGCGTTCGTGAACTATCGCGAAGAGCGCTTCGAATCAGTGATTGACGATGTCGATATCGTAGTAGATACAGTCGGGGGTGAAATCCCAGCACGCTCAGTCGACGTGCTCAAGGAACATGGGGTACTCGTCTCAGTTGTTGGACAACCATCCGGAGCGCTCACCACCAACCACGACATTGATGTACAGGTGGTAAGTGGGCGGTCGAATTCGCCGTCGCTCCTGACCACCATTAGCGAACTGATTGACGCCGGAGAAGTGCGCCCTACGATCAGTGCCGAATTCCCACTCGAAAATGCAGCTCGGGCACACGAAGTAGGTGAGACAGAACACGTACAAGGGAAACTCGTTCTCAGCGTTGCATGATTCGACATAGCGTACATTGTATTCAGATCCATAGCCTCTATCGGTGGAAGCTGCTACTTCACCCAAATTTGAACATACAATAGTGTTAGAATATTCATCCAACACCGATTCAGCGTGACCACCGCCCTGTAGCGAATGACTTACGGGGTGCACTTACCGAGAGAGTAGTAGAACGAATGGAATGGATACAAAAACTCCGGAACTCGCCAGCAGCAGCCGTGATTTTCGCGAGTACGCTCGTCGCTGTCATGGGTGTCTCACTCATCAGTCCTGCACTTCCAGCGGTGCAGGCAGCGTGGAACATTTCGGAGGCGCAGGCCAGCCTCTTGTTGTCGGCGTTCACGCTTCCCGGGATCTTTCTCACCCTCCCGATTGGACTGCTAACCGACCACATCGGTCGAAAACCGATTCTAATCCCGGCGCTCGTTGTCTTCGGGATCAGTGGGGGCGGTATCATCTTTATTTCCGATTTCAGCCTGATTTTGGTCCTGCGAGCCATCCAAGGGGCGGCGAGTAGTGCGATTGCAATGCTCACGGTCACACTCCTCGGGGATCTCTATTCCGGTGAACAACGACGAGTGCTGATTGGGACCAACGCGGCGATTCTCGCGGTGGGTGCCGCTGGCTATCCACTACTCGGTGGTGCACTTGCAACAGTCGCTTGGTCGGCCCCATTCGCATGTTTTCTCCTCGCGCTGCTCGTCGCTGTACCCGGCATAACCTTGCTCGAGGAGCCACAACGGGATCAGAACAATGCGAATTCGAGTATCCATGCGTTCCTCACTGGGCCCACACCGATGACTCCCTTCGTCGTACTCTATCTGGCAATTTTCGGTATTTTTGTCATCCTCTATGGCGCGCAGCTTACCGCTGTTCCGTTCCTGCTCGCCAACGAATATCACCTCTCTTCAGCCGGCATCGGCCTTCTCGTGGGATTACCAGCGATTTCAATGGGGGCGACAGCAATGCAAGGTGGCCGCGTGCTTCGGTCGCTCACAACCTTCCAATCGATCGCACTCGGATTCGTGAGTTACGGGATCGGACTCGTCATCGTCGCCGTCGCGGACTCCATTTACCTGGTCGCTGGCGCACTCTTATTGTTCGGCCTTGGTCAAGGGCTTGCAGAGCCAATCACGGATACGGCACTCAACGAACGAGCACCGGACGAATTTCGCGGGAGTATCATGAGTATTCGTACAAGCGTACTCAGACTCGGGACGACGATCGGCCCGCCGCTCAGTGTCGGGACTGCAGCACTGTTCGGCTATCGACGAACGCTGTTGGTTTCCGGCGCCGGTGCCTTCGTCATTGGTATGAGCTGGTTCATGGTCAAACGTTTATAATATCTCCCGTACTTACTCGCTCACTCGCCAACGGGGAACTCTGTTGCATACGCAGTCGTTTGAAAATACGACTCCGAGAGACTACGTCTACTACTCTGACGTCGGTATACACCAAAATTGACTTATTTCACATCCCGTGGCGGCCGAAGAAGAAATACACTGAATCCCGTGACGATTGCCAATACACATCCCACGAGGAACGTCATCGACCAGGATGTCATCGTGATGAGGACACTCATCTGGTTGACGCTCCATTTCTAATCTCTTGGACAGTGAGTCTGGCTAATTGTTCGAAATCTACAGAATCTGGTGTGATATTGATCTCCAGCCCAATGTCACGTATCACACGTGCCGTCGGAGCGCCGATTGCTCCGATAACCGGTTCCTCTAACCCACGTTTGAGTTCCGCCGCATCGTCTTGCTCCGTAGCAATCTCGAAGAAATGACCGACCGTTCTCGGTGACGTGAACAATATCCCATCCAATTGACCGTCAATTGTAAGCGAGACTGACCGACCAGCTGATTTCGGTCTTTCCAATCGGTACAACTGCGTTTCATGGACATCTGCACCGGCAGCCTCTAGTCCCTGAATCAATACATCGCTGCCGTGTGCGCTGCGAGCGATCTCGACAGTCGCTCCGCTGACCTCAGCAGCGAGCTCTTCAACAAGACCGGCAGACGTGAACGTCGACGGCACAACATCCACTGAGTGGCCGTAGACTCGTAATGCCGAAGCAGTCTGCTGTCCGACGGCACATACTGTTGCCCTGCCAGGCTGCCAATCTTGGTCGGCAGCTATCTGTACCCCGGTCCGGCTTGTGAAGACGTAATAATCTGCCGCCGTTGGCGTCTCCCCGGTTGAACAGACCGTGAGCATGGGATCTGCCACTGGCGAAACTCCACGTGAGCGGAGATACTCGACTGCCTCGTCGATACGATTGTCATCGGGCCGGAGGACAGCTACTGTTGGCTTACTCATATTTTGAAAGATGGTCGTATTGGAATTAATGTGCAGCGGTTTGCAGAATCCGTCATTTCTGGGTTCTATACCGATCCGAGTGCTACAAGCCAGGACAAGACTGGATCGGCCGTGACTCGAATCGTGGCTGCCCCGAAACCGAAGGCGATGAGACTCATCAAGAGGACAAATTCGGCGTTGGCATCCTTCACACTCGTAAGAAGTGTGAGTAACGTGAGTGACCCAGAGAGGAGGCAGATGAATCCCCCAATGACAAAGCTCAGAATCATGAACACGGGATCTGAGAAACTCAGTAGTGGGAATGGGGGCGTATAGATGCCGACTACACGGAGAACAATGCCAATGCAGAGATACCCGGCGAAGCCGACCACTGTCACTGCGCTCCCAACCGATGACAGCCGAAACACTCGATAAAGCTCTCGCTCAAGCGGCGTCGATGGGTGCCACGCTCGCAGAGCGGAGGGGTGGAACATTTGATTACGGCCAGAGCCCTCGTGCTTCGTGTGCTTCCGCGATGCGGGACAGTGCGACGATGTAGGCTGCATCGCGCCAGGTGACGTCACGCTGTTCAAACTCTGATCGAACCGCATCCCACGCGGCCTGCATCTCCGTTTCGAGTTCCTCGTTCACTCGTTCAAGCGACCATGCCCGGCGATTGATATCCTGAAGCCACTCGAAGTAGCTCACCGTAACTCCGCCAGCGTTGGCGAGAATATCGGGCACAACTGCGACCTCTCGCTCGGCGAGAATCGAATCGGCCGTGGACGTCGTTGGACCGTTCGCACCCTCGACGACGAAATCAGCGGCGATCGCCTCCGCGTTCTCCTTCGTGATCACGTTTCCAAGCGCGGCTGGAATGAGTACGTCGACGTCGAGGGCGAGCAACTCGTCGTTCGAAATGACGTCGTCCGCGTATTTGGTGACGGCCTCTGGCTCTTCGTCGTGAGATGGAACCGAAGCCGTATCGATTCCCTCTGGGTCGTACATCGCACCGTTCACGTCACTGACTGCGACGACAGTCGCTCCCCAGTCGTCGAGTAGTCGAGCAGCATTCGCACCGACACTCCCGTAGCCCTGAATCGCGACCGTCGTCTCATCGAGTTGTCGGTCGTAGTGCTCGCAAACCAGTTGCGTGATGATCGCCACACTACGTCCGGGCGCTTCTTCACGGCCTTCACTGCCACCGACAATTGGTGGTTTTCCAGTAACGACACCCGGCGTCGTTTCACCTTCCTGCATCGAGTAGGCGTCCATCAACCATGCCATTGTCTGGGGGTCCGTCCCCATATCTGGGGCTGGGATATCCTGGTTGGGGCCGATAACGTCCCGAAGTTCCTGTGCGAACCGTCTGGTGAGTCGCTCCTTTTCCGCCGAGCTCAGCTCCTTGGGGTTAACCGCAACACCACCCTTGGCACCACCGAACGGGAGATCCATGACTGCGCACTTCCAGGTCATCCACATGCCGAGTCCGACACACTCGTCCCGGGTCACTTCGGGATGGTACCGGAGCCCCCCTTTGAATGGCCCTCTAACACTATCGTGTTGGGCTCGATAGCCGGCGAACACCTCAACCGTTCCACTATCTCGCTTGACCGGAATTGTTACTTCGTGAACCTTCTTTGGATACTTGAGCCGTTCGACGATATTCTGGTCGATATTCAGATGGTCAGCAGCATGATACAGCTGCCGACGGGCCGTTTCCAGCGCCGATTCCGAGTCGGTAGATTCTGCCGCCGTATCATCCGACCTGTTGCGGGTGGTATCAGTTTGAGATGGCATGGCTATTCGAGTGGAATCCGGCGATTTCGCATTGGACCGCTACAGTCGGGGCATTGGCTGGGGCTGTTCTCAGCGATGATGATGTTGCCACATTGGAAGCACTCATATGGGGTTTCTCCGTCCGGTTTGGGGTTGACATCTCTCATAATGAACTCACGAGTGCCTGCAGGGAATCCGGGGCACTCTGTGTAGATGTAATAAGTGTATAAGGGAATAATCAGCAGTTGACTATCAAACTATATTCTAATCAAGGGGTTAGCTATTAAACCGATCCGGTAGGCATCACGACAGTGAGATTGTTCTCCTCAAAAAACGTTGCAAACAGTTTGCGCTGAACGGTTCGAGCGTGTTTATAGAACGCTGGTGGGGAGATCCCGAGAGTTTCCGCAACGTCTTCCCCTGTACTCTCGCGCGGTGATTCGAAGAAACCACTATAGTACGCTGTCTGAATCACCTCGAGTTGTCGCTCGGTCAGCTTATTGAGGAACTTCGAGTAAAGATCGTGTTCTATCGATTGGTCGAGCGTCTGCTTAGAACGGAGTTCGACAGTGGAGAACGTCTCACGGACAAGTTGGGTGATTGTTCGGACGTCAATGCTGTCCGGAATATCGATGACCAACATCGTGGTGGTCGGATTAGCTGTCGCTTCCCGGAAGATAGCACCATGATCGGCGAGTTCTAAGGCAAGGAACGGCTGTGTGAAGCGTAACCGTAAGACGCCGCCCTCATCATCTACGCTGATCTGTTGTACATCGTCGATTGCAATGAGCTGGGCTGCTGCTTCAGCGACATCATTTAGAGATGCGTCTTCAACTGTGACAAATACATAACTTCCCTGATCAGATTGCTGGACGCCACCTTGATACGAGAGGGTACACGCAGCGTCTTGTGCAAGGCGTGAGAGGACAAACGTAGGGTCGTCGATAGCGAACTCGACACGCGTCATCGATGTCGTGAGGAGCGCGTTCTTCCGTTCGATTGCACTGAGGGCCGACGCGATGGTTTCCCCGAGTTCGGCAAGGACGGCCTTTGCCGTGTCGT